>CAVRWR010000154.1:0-18148 GCA_963724445.1 uncultured cyanobacterium
GTATTACTCCTGGAGGATTTGTCTTATTTAATCCAGAGGGGAACAAGAATAACGACACTACAGCCGTGGGGGTATTGCGTACTACTTTTACTTTCTAACACTTTTCAAACATATAGCAAGGTGCTAGGGAGCGAACAGTGGTTTTTATATCTTTGACTGCGATCTCGCTCTCGTTTGGTGAACTTTGCCAATTATTAGTCCTTAACTCACTTTTGGATTATCAGCTTCTCCTCGACTGTCGCCAACAGTTCGTCAATTATGCGGTTATGAAAATAGTGGGGCGGATTCCACTTGACCCATTCTGAAGCACTATGCTCTGTCATGACAATTTCTAGTTCTTCACTCACCCAACCAAAGAAAATAACTAGGGACTTTTCTACTTTTTGACCGCCAAAACGTCGATAGCGAGGATAGTAGATAGTTTTGAAGCGAAAATCTAGTTCGAGGCAAATTTGTTTACTGGTGATTCCTGTTTCTTCAAACAGCTCTCTCAAGGCACACTGCAACTCCGTCTCTCCTGGTTCAATATGACCTTTGGGCAAATCATAACGATAAGATCGCTTCATCAATAAAAATGATGGTTGTTTGGTTTGAGTGAAGCAGATTACACCGCAGGATTTTACTTTTTCCATGGAAAGCGATCGCATGACAAAAACGATCTTAGTTCAAGATAAGTGCTTTAAGTCATATTTTATATACTTAATTCGGGTGGCAGAGTGAAGCTACCATCTGGATTACAGGGAAAAGCGATCGCATCAATTACTGCATCAATGGGCAATACACCATAAAGATGAGGATATAATTCTTTACCCCCCTCTAAATTTTCCTTAATCACACTGCCTTCTATTTTAGATGAATCAATCAATAATACAACAAGTCCGCTCTGCCCAAGATAAAAACGATTGGCTACTGTCAAGAGTTGATGACTATAGGAGCAGTGAATAAACTGCTCACGGGCAAATTCTTCAGGCTGGTATTCTCCCTTAGTTTGAGCCTCACGCCATTGGTCAGCAGAAGTTATATGATAAAGTTTTTGACTAAGTTTTTTTCTCAATCTTCTTCACCACTAATGTGGACTATAATCTCTCTATAGTTACTCCGTTGACGATGTTCCCAAAGATAGATTCCCTGCCAAGTTCCCAACACTAGTCTGCCGTTAGAAATAGGAATATGCTCCGAAGTATGGGTTAAAGCCGAGCGAATATGAGCTGGCATATCGTCAAGACCTTCTGATCCATGGATATAGCGACTGGCATCTTCAGGAACTAGTTGAGCAAAAAAGTTTTCCAAATCAATTAGGACATCAGGATCGGCGTTTTCTTGGATTAACAAAGATGCGGAAGTATGTCGGACGAATATGGTACATAGTCCCACAGCCACGTTAGATTTGGCAACAGCCTGTTCCACTTGAGGGGTAATCTTATGCAGTGATTTACCCGTAGTTTTGATCTTTAAAGCTATCTGATTATGTTTCATTTGCTACAACTTCTAATTATTAGACGATTTGGGAGGTTTGTTAACGTTGGGTTGATTATTATTACTATTGTTGCTGTTGTTGGCAGGATTTTGAGCCGTGTTGGAATTTTCCCTGGCTTCAGCTTCTAATTCTTGAGCCGTAGGATTTAAATTACAGCGGGTAAACAAAGACTTCATTACCTTCTGTTCTTCATCGGGGAGTGCAAACCACCAGGGAAGATGACCTGCGGGTGCTTCGGCTGGTTCAAAATCAAGCTCGTCGTAGAGTAAATAGCCACTACCATTGATAACGTCACCTTTTTTCCAGCCAACTTCCGTGGCAAAACGTCGCCAAGTTTGAGCCGAAAAATCGCCGTTTTGGTTAACATTCTGCCAGACTTGCTGTTGCGGACTAAAGCCAAATTTATCACCGCTATATTTCTGCCACAGATAATCTACGGTTCTAATATCGGGACAAGAATATTGAGCAATGGTTTTTAGCTCAATAAAGACATGTTTATTTTCCTGCTTGGCAGATTTTATAATTTGCTCAACCAATTTATAGGTATGAAGATCGGCTTCTGACCATTTTTTATCTCTCAATAAGTTACGCAGTTGGGTGTAGTCAATTCCCGTTTTTGGTGAAACCAAGGCAATCTTTCTAGTAGTCGTATTAACAGAAATTTCTTCTGATTCAACCTCAACTCTTGTTTGCTCTGGAGCAGTGGTCTGAGGTTTCGTTACTGTCTGTTGGGATTCAGCTTGCGGTTTAACTGGTGGTTTAACTATTCGATCTACTTCTACTTGTTCGGGCTTGGTTTCTTCTGAGGCGGGTTCAGAACCAAAGGTAGGTACAGAGGAAATATTAGCTGAACCTCCAGATTGCTCGCTATTGGTTATTTTGGAGGGTGTAGACTCGGCTTTGGTATCTGGTTTGGTTGCCAATTCTGGAGTTGATTCTGGTGCAGTGGGTTGAGCATCAAGCTTCGCAATTGCCTGCTGATAACTGTCAATAGGAATAGCATAGTTGGAGGTACCCCCCGATACAGCGTTAATGTTAGCCTCGCCGTGTATGCCGATCATCAAACCATCTCGGTTGAAAACGGGTCCTCCACTCATGCCTGGAAAAGCTTCACCGCTATATACCAAGGAATAGCCATTTTCGGTCGATTTAGGCAGTATTCCCACTAAATTAGCCGTAAAAAAACGATAGTAGCGATTATCTTCTCGGCGCAATTCTCCTGGATAACCTGCGAAGTAAACATTTTGTCCTTCACTCAGATTTTTTGTATCACCTAATTCGGCAGTTTGATAGTTTTGGTTGCTATTAAATTTCAATACCGCTAGGTCTACTCCTGGCATTTGTTTAATACTGCTAGCAATTACCTGATGTTCACTACCGTCGATAGTCTGGACAATATAACTGCCTTGATTTTTCATCACGTGCCAGTTACTCAACACGGTATATTCATCGTTTGAGCGTCCAATAATTGAACCTGAGCCAACATTAGCCCCGTCGATCCGCACTGTAATTTGTTTTGCTCGCAGATTGACCTCTTCTGGAGCAAGTCCTTGGGCTAATCTGACTACAGCAGCTTTGGTTTGCTGAGGTTCCAATCCTACGAGCAATAGGCTTAATGCCACAGCGCCGCTGAATGTTCCACCGATAATTATTGGTGCAATTTTTTTGGTAAATTTCATTTATATAACTCCAATACTTAAGTCTAACTAGGATTATGTATAGGTGTTGACGATTAAATAAGCAAAAGTGGCTTACTAAAATATCAAATTAAAAAAGCTATTAGCTATTAGCCGTTAGCTTTTAGCTAATTAGTCAGTAGATTTAAACAACTACCGAACCAATTTTTTGGCTTGCAGCTAACTCTATATACGCTCAATTATCAACTTATTTTATTTATTGTCGAGAAATCAGAATTCATCTGAAGATGAAATCATGGTAAATTTGCCGATGGATCTTAATTGTTACAGAAGAATAAGTATCAATTTCCCTTTAAAGGACAGCAAATGAACTGGAACTTACTGCTTGAATAGAGTCAATAGCAAACAAACTACTCCCCTACTCCCCTACTCCCTACTCCCTACTTCCTAGCTCCCTACTCCCTTACCTGCTGGAACAGGAGCAAAGACTGTCAAACTCTGAGGAAGGCATTCAATTACCAACGGGGTATTGCCAATGATTTCGCCGTCAAGCACCACTTTTTGCTCGGGTTTGGCAGAGATTTTTACTTTGGGCGATCGCAAATGAACGATATTATCCAATCCAGCATTGGTTCTAATTAAAGCTGCCCCCAGCATACTTAAAATTGTCGTTACCGCCTGTATTTTATTATCCACCGTGGCGATCGTAATATCTAATAAACCATCGTCTACAATAACTTCACCGATTCCCTGGGCTAATACCGATGTAGGCGGTGCTGCATTAGCAATGGTGATAGCTCCAGCCTGAAAGGTTTTGACTTCTCCCGCTATTTCGATTTCTGCTTCAAACAGTTGCTGTTCGTCTAGCTGCTGCCAACCAGCCATTAAATAAGCCAGAGAACCCCAGCGATTTTTTGCCTCGCGATCGGCTTTTTCGATGGTTTCTGCTTCGTAACCAATGCCTGCTAAGAGAATCAAAGGCAAATTGTTGCACAGAGCAGCATCAATTATTCTGGTTTTACCTGCCAAAATTATTTCGCAAGCCCGTCTCATCTGATTAAGCTGTTGAGAAATGCCTAGTGCCATGCTAAAGGCATTAGCCGTACCCCTGGGAATCACGCCCAAAGGAATTTTAGTATTGATTACCGCCCCTGCTACCGCAGAAACCGTACCATCTCCGCCAGAAGCAATAATTAGGTCAGCACCCTGAGCGATCGCCTGTTCTGCCAATTCTCTAGGATCTAGATCGGGACTGGTTAAATGAACTTCTAAATGGAGATGAGGCTCGAACATTTGCTTGATAAATTCTAGATCTTGTTTACCGTTGCCGTTGCCCGAAACAGGATTGAAAATCAGGTGTGCCACCAAGCTCTGAGCCAAACTATTGGCGATCGCCTCGGCTGTGCCTAAGTTAGTTGCCAAGGGGACTAAATAAAGATTACAAATCCGCAAAAGTGCCTGAATATCTGGTTCGTGAAGCTGGGCATTTAACGGATCGAGCAAAAAAATAACCGCAACTACTTCTTTGGCAACTACTTTTGCCGCAATTTGAACATCCCCGCCCAAAGCTCCTGATGCCATACATTCTAATTCGAGATTAGTAGCGTCTTGAATTCGTTTTCCCGTCGTTCCTGTAGCAATCAAATGATACCGAGAGAGTAACGGTTTATGGCGCAGGCAAAATCTACTATTTCATCTTTCTTGTCGTCGTGGGCAATTAAAGCAATTGTTCTAGCCATAATCAATCGTCAGCAGGATTCTAGATAAATTAAAATTTAAATCCAAAATAAAAATAAAATCTCAAAAGTTCGGTCACTGGTTCGGTTTTATAGATTAAAACAAGCTAAACCCTAATGAATAGATGCGTTAAAATCATTTTACTAACCTCGTAATTCAAGCAATAACTTAAACTTACTTGTGGTTTTCTCAATAATTTCGTTGAGTAGATAACAATATAACGTAAGAGAAATTAACTTAAACAACTATGGATTCACCAATTCAGGCAGTACAAGCACCCTATAGAGGCGGCGGTAGTAATTATCGTACTCCACCCCCAGATTTACCTTCTTTGCTTTTAAAAGAGCGGATTATTTACTTGGGCATACCTTTAGTATCATCCGATGAATATAAGGATCAAATTGGAGTTGATGTTACTAAATTAATTATTGCGCAGCTGCTCTATCTGCAATTTGACGATCCGGATAAGCCAATCACCATGTATATCAATTCCACTGGTACTTCTTAGTATGGTGGTAATGCGATCGGCTATGAGACAGAAGCTTTTGCCATTTGCGACACCATGAAATATATCAAGCCAGCAGTTCACACGATTTGTATTGGTCAGGCAATGGGAACCGCAGCAATGATTCTCTCGGCGGGAACAAAAGGCTATCGCGCTAGTTTACCTAACGGCGACGATTATTCTCCATCAGGCCCGCAAGGTGCGAGAGGTCAAGCGACAGATATTCAAATTCGCGCTAAAGAAGTATTGGAAAATAAGCGAGCCGTTTTAGAAATTTTTAGTCGTAATACTGGTCAACCAATCGAAAAACTAGAAAAAGATACCGATCGGATGTTATATATGACTCCAGAAGAAGCTAAAGAATACGGTTTGATCGACAAGGTCTTAGAAAGCACCAAGCCAATTACCAACTCCCAGTTCCTGCTCTGACTTAAGTTACACCTACTAACATATAAATTAAGGTAAAAAACTTATGCCCATTGGTATTCCTAAAGTTCCCTATCAAATCCTGGTCAGCAGTATAGCGACTGGATTAACATTTATGACCGTCTGTATCGCGAGCGCATTATCTTTCTTGGAAGAAGGCGTTAATGATGCTTTGGCAAATCAGATCATTGCGATTATGCTTTATCTAGATTCTGACGATCCTGGCAAACCGATTTATCTTTATATCAATTCTCCTGGTGGTTCGGTAACTGCTGGATTGGCAATTTATGACACTATGCGTCATATCAAGTCAGAAGTCGTTACTATCTGCGTCGGTTTAGCTGCTTCGATGGGGGCATTTTTGCTCTGTGGCGGTTCCAAAGGTAAACGGTTGGCTCTACCTCATGCACGGATTATGATTCACCAGCCCCTCGGTGGGATGTCAGGGACGTCAATCAGGCGACGGATATTGATATTGAAGCCAGAGAAATTCTGCGGATACGCGATCAGCTCAACCAGATGATGGCAGATAATACGGGACAATCTATTGAGAAAATCAAGAAAGATACCGATCGCGATTATTTTATGTCGGCTTATGAAGCTAAAGAATACGGTTTAATTGACCAAGTAATCGAAGATAAGCAATAGTTATTTGCCGCTTATTTTGAAGTAGCAATTATGTAGATGAGACTGGTAGGTTGTAATACTTATCAGTCTTTTTTTTTGCCATAGTCCCGTCAAGCGGAGTCGAAATAATCTGTGACTATTGATTGCAACCCTTGTATGGCAGTATTTTGAGGGGAATACCAAAATACGCTTTTCTATTACTTAACTATTTAGTATTTATACTATTAATTGAGTTGGTAAATAGTCTATTGTCTAGTCTTAAATAAAGGTCAAAATGAACGTCTATATTCTTAGAAGTAATATCGTAAAAACTCAGAATAAACTTCTGGGGAAAATCCAAAACAATCAACAGAATCTCAACTATCTGAGAGATTTAGAATCTTGGGGTAGTTTAGAAATCCTCAAAGCCAGCGATACTCACATCGAGTACAGGCTAATTCAAGCATAACGATTGATATTATATTAGAGATACTGCCTTAACTATTTACGAGGCAGTTTTTTTTGACAGATTTCTCCTCGGTCACCAATTTTTATTCATCTACCATGTCCCCAAGCAAAATCATCAATCACAATTTACCATTAGATAAAATTCGCTACAACGAACAAGGATTAGTACCTGCGATCGCTCAAGACTATCTTGACGGTACAGTGTTGATGATGGCATGGATGAACCAAGAGTCTTTGCAAAAAACTTTAGATACAGGAGAAACCTGGTACTGGAGTAGATCCCGCCAAGAACTGTGGCACAAAGGCGCAACCTCTGGACATATTCAGCAAGTGCGATCGCTGCGTTATGACTGCGATAGTGATGCCCTCTTAGTTACCGTAGAGCAAATTGGCGATATTGCCTGTCACACTGGAGAACGTAGCTGTTTTCATCAGGTAGATAATAATACCAAGATTGCTCCACCCGCCGATACTCTTTCCGAAGTCTATCGTGTCATTTGCGATCGCCTTGCTCATCCTGTCGAGAGTTCCTACACTTGTCAGCTAATTGCAGGGGGAGACAACAAAATTCTCAAAAAAATTGGCGAAGAATCAGTAGAAGTAGTAATGGCTTGTAAAGATGATCGACCAGAGGAAATCGCCTCGGAAGTAGCAGACTTGCTATATCATACCTTGGTGGCACTGGCATATCATAAGGTGGATATCCGTGATGTTTATCGACAGCTACAGTCAAGAAGGTAACAGCAAAGGGATAAATTATCAGGGCGGAGGATTGAGGAAAGAATTTATTACCTGCGTAGTGCGTAGTTCCCGATTCTTCATCCCTCATCATTTTTAGGGGCTGCCTTACGAATTTCTGAGTAAAACGAGGTTTTTTGCTTGCCGTCGCTGTATTTGAATACAGTAGTACGCATTTTAAAATTGTCGCTGGCAAACCATTGACGTTCTTCGGCGTACATTTCATCTGTTTCAATAATTAGAGTAAGTGCCTCATCTTCACCTAAAATATAATGTCCACAAACTTTTACATCTTGAGGACGAATTAATTTTCCTTGACGATCGCTTTCTCGATCGCGGAGCAAAACAATAGTTGCCGAACCTAGCTGTTTAGTTTTACCCCAGTCTACAGAGTTGTCCCAGCTTTGAACAGTACCACCGACAATTAAGCTAGAGTTCAAATGATGCTTTTGACAGAGTTCGATTGCTCGCTGGTCATCGGCGGGGATTAGCTCAATGGTAATATCGGCTTTACTGCTAGCTGACTTGTTATCGTCTAAAAAATAGTTTGTGCGCTGACTAAACCATTTACCCGCACTCAAGTCGAGAAATTTTTGTATATTCATGATGATATATCTTTGTTTGTCTATAGAAATTTACTAAAGTTACCGCCCTTATTTAATTGAACATATCTTGGTTTTCTTAGCAAGATTACTACCCTACCGAAACTTATGTATAGCCAACAAAAATCTTCTACTTCCGTTATTGATTTACCTTCTCTAGAATTAACTCTCGAGATCCTGCTTAACCGTCAGGAAAAAGACTGGGGTTATTTTCAGGTAGCAAAAGAAGGAGAATTCTATGCCTTATATATCCCCACCCTACAAAGCTTTAAACTTTACAAAAATCCCAAGAGTGAAAACTTTAAGGGATATTGGCGCAATCCCTATCAAGAAGTTCTACCCGATGTCAAAAACCGTGCGGAACAACCCGATATCTTCCTACGCAATCGCAGCAAGCAAGTAGAAGATAAAAAAAAGCATGCCGCTTTAACCATGGTCAAAAAACAGCGCATTATTGATGTCAAGTATCGTTTCAATTCTTGTCCCGAAATGTATCGCTTAAACCAGATGATCGCTAAACTAATACGCGATCGCATTGCTAGCAACGTTACTTTTGACCCTGGAACAGAAATAATGCCTTTAGTGATGGCAACGGAAGTCGAAGATTGACAATACTCTAGTGACGCGAAATTTCGCGTCTTCATAAAATATCGTTAGAATAATTTAGCTCAAACAAGCACAGCAGACATATGGTAGAAGCAAAAATCGGCATCATTGGCGGCAGCGGTTTATATAAAATGGATGCCCTCAAAGATGTGCAGGAAGTAAAACTCACTACTCCTTTTGGTGAACCTTCGGATGCATCGATCGTCGGTCAACTAGAAGGAACTACGGTAGCCTTTCTGGCTCGTCACGGGCGTAATCATCATTTGCTGCCGACAGAATTACCTTTCCGTGCCAATATTCATGCCATGAAGCAACTAGGCGTAGAGTATATCATCTCTGCTTCTGCCGTTGGCTCGCTTAAAGCAGAAGCCAAACCCTTAGACATGGTAATCCCCGATCAGTTTATCGATCGCACCAAAAATCGTGCTGCTACCTTCTTTGGTGACGGATTAGTAGCACATATTGCCTTTGGCGACCCCATTTGTCCCAATCTGGCGCAAGTTCTGGGGGATGCTGTTGAATCTTTAAACTTAGCCGAATCTAACCTACATCGCGGTGGTACCTATATCTGCATGGAAGGTCCCGCCTTTTCCACCAAAGCCGAGTCAAATCTTTATCGTAGCTGGGGCGCAACAGTAATCGGCATGACCAACTTAACCGAAGCAAAACTCGCCAGAGAAGCAGAAATAGCCTACGCTACCCTGGCTTTAGTTACGGACTATGACTGCTGGCATCCAGACCACGACAGCGTTACGGTGGAAATGATTATCGGCAATCTTCAGAAAAACGCCGTTAATGCTCAACTGGTAATCAAAGAAACCGTTAGCAAGCTAAGTGCTAATCCACCCGAATCGATCGCCCATTCAGCTTTGAAATATGCCATTCTCACTCCTCCCGACAAAATTCCTGCTGCAACAAAAGAAAAATTAGCTTTGCTAACCAAGAAATATTTTTAAACAATACTGGTGGACAAAAAATACTCGATCTAGCTTTGTTCCTATTCCTTGATTTTACCCACCCTACAAGGTTATTTGCTACTGAATAATTGTCCATTAAAAAAACTCCCGACTAAATCCGACTTTTCCCGATTGTCCTACGTGTAATTACATATTTAATATGAAAGACATAAGAGACAAACATAGTTTTCGCTCGGCTAGTTAGCACCAAAAACTGTTAAAGGCTAGGCGATCGCATTAAGAGGGAAAAGCATGGTCAAATCTACACGGGAATCTTCAAACCTCAAAAATAGCTGTTACTGTTTTAATCGGGATTGTATTCAGCCTAAGAATCCTAATGATGCTCAGACTTGCGTTAGCTTACCGTGCGGGAAGCCCCGCTCTGACTCCAAGTATGTAGAGTCGAGCGTCGGGATGATAGCACGGGCTGGCACTAGCTAGGTGAGTTTTGGTTCTCAATATATTTCTTCAATGTTGATATCGTAACTCCACCGCAAGAGGCGATGAAATAAGACTCGTTCCAAAATACTTTCTTTTTGTATTCTATCTGAGAAGAAAATTCCTGTCTTAGTTTCCTGCTGGTAACAGACTTAATATTGCCTACAAACTTGGGTAGCTCTAACTGCGGATAGTATTGAAACAAGAGATGTATATGATCTAAGTTAATTAGAATAAATAAAAGTGTAAACAACAACAACAAAAGATTAAGCATAGCTTCCAGGTCATAAAGTTTTAGTGTACACTGTTCACATAGTAATAAAGTGTTAACAATGTACAGATGGAAGAACCACGTTGGGAATTTTTTCCACTATTAGCGGAACAAGAGCAACCTCGAAAATGGCTACAGATTCAAGCAAATTTGGGTTTAGCTGAGAATACGATACAAGCCTACGGCAAAAGCCTAGAAGACTATTTACTATTCTGCAAAATTTATAAGGTCGTTCCAGAACTCGCTAAGAAACCAGATATTGCCAACTATGTAAGATATTTGGCAATTCACCCCAATCCACGCGGGAAAAACGTCGTTGCTTTAGATTCTGGAGTAGGTTTAGCTAATGCGACTATGCAGCTTAGAATCACTGCTATAAGGCTATTTTACGACCATCTAATAGAAGAAAGTATTAGACAGGATAATCCAGTAGGAAGAGGCAAATATACGCCAGGAAAAGGCTTTGCTGGTCATAGAGATAGAGCATTAATTCCACGTTATAGAAAGTTGCCTTGGATTCCTAACGGCGAACAGTGGCAATCAATTTTGGAAGCCACTAAATCTGAACCATTGAGAAATCGAGTAATGTTGGCAATGGCTTATGATGCTGCTCTTAGACGTGAAGAATTATGCTCGATAGAAATTGGTGATATTGACCCTGCTTTTAGATTAATAACTGTTAGAGCAGAGATTACTAAGAATCGACAGGCTAGAGTTGTTCCCTATTCAGAACACACTGGAGTTTTGTATGCTAATTATTTACAGCATAGAAAAACTTTAAGTAGGGAAAAAACAGGGATATTTTTATCTGAATCCAGAAGAAATAAAGGTAGTCCAATAAGTAATTCTAGTTGGTCAAAAGCAGTAGAAAGAATTGCCAAGAATTCTGGAATAAAAAGATTTACAACTCATACACTACGACACCTTTGTTTAACTGATTTAGCAAAAGCAGGATGGGACTTGCATGAAATAGCCCAGTTTGCTGGTCACAGAAGTTTGGAAACCACCAAAATATATATTCATCTTAGTGGTAGAGATTTAGCAGAGAAATTAGAGCAGGGTATGAATCAAATTCATGCTTGGCGAATAGCAATGATGGCGGAGATTTTAAAATGAAAGTAGTAAAGAAAGTAGAAACATTTGAAATTCAAGATGAAAAATGGCAATCACCTATAAATATTAGTAAATACAACCGAAGTCCCTATTTGACTAACTCGGAAAAAGAAGAATTAACTATAGTTCTAAATAAAAAAAGCACGTGGTTTAAGAAAAGCTATTTGATTTTAGATAGATTACTTAGACCATTACATGATTGCTTGGACTACATCAAAGCTAGTAAACCCGATAGAGTTAGAACTGTTAGATGGATTTTTCTAGAAATGGAAAAACGCAAAACTAGCTTTTGGGCATGGTCAAATAAAGAATGGTATGAAATATTTAGCAATTCCGACATCTTGGGCTATCAAGCTGTAACAAATCGTCCTACAATTATGTCAATTGCGTATCTTTTAGATGAAACATTTGAGTACCATCCTTTAAAAATCACTCACCATATCAAGCTGGCTAAAAGAATTTTTGGGGACAATTTGGTACAAGAAAGTTTGGACTTATTACATAACGAATATATTGCATTGGGATATGGTACACAGCTATCTAAATATCATATCCCAGGCACTTTTTGCTATATTTTGCTAGCTAATCGTAGTCCGTTTATCAGGGAGATAACAACAAATGTATTAAATAAATGCAAAGCTAATAGTAATTCCGAAATTGTTCACAGAAATCTTGTACAAATATCTCGTGTATTAACTAACTTAGAAATTATCTCCAAGCCTCTCAAGCTTAAATCTGAATATAGAAAAAAGACTGAAGATACTCTTGAAGGAATAGCTCCTGAATGGGTCGAATGGTGTCAGAGATGGCTCAACACCTCTACGCTTGTAGCTAGAAAAAAAATCTATTACGAAAATCTTAAAATAGGTAGATGGCTTGCTCAAAATTATCCAGAAATAGTTACTCCCGAACATGAGTATTTCAAGCGTAATCTACGCACCGTTGAAGTCTTGATTGACCAAGATGCAATTATTACAGGTGCAGTTACTAATGGTGAACCTTGGAAATATTATGATTTGGGTCATGGCTTATGCACTTATGACTTCTTTTCTCAATGTAAACATCGGATGGCTTGTGCTGGATGTGGCTTCTACATACCAAAGGGTTCTAGTAAAGCTCAAATAATCGAAGCTAAAGGTAATTTAGAGCGAATGCTTCAGGAGATTCCTCTTACTGAAGAGGAAGAATTTGCTGTGACTGAGGGAATAGAGGCACTAGCCAAATTAAAAGAGAAACTCGCAGATGTTCCGACTCCAACTGGCAAGACTCCCAAACAGATAGAGGAGGAAAAGAAAGGTGCTTAAGAGAAACACTTCAGGACTAGAAGCTCATGCTCAACACAAGCGAGAATCAGCATTGAAAAGAACAGAAGATGCTATTGCTAGACTCGTTCAGGAAAAACGACCAGTTAACTTCAAGACTGTCTCTGAAGAGTCTGGCGTGTCTAGAACATGGCTTTACAAAGAGCCAGAGATTAAAGCTAAAATCAACGAGATAAAAAATAGAAAGTCTTTGAAAACTCAAGGTAGACAAAGTGCGACCAGCAACTCCAGTCACCAACCGATAGACACCTCTGTCATAGATGAACTCAAGAAGAAAATCAAAAAACTGGAAACAGAAAATTACGCTTTGAGAAGTCACTTGGAAGTTGTTTATGGCATGGCTGACCCCAATCTAGTGGAGAAGGTAGAAGCTCTGCAACGAGAAAACAAAGCTTTAAAGATACGATTGAAGGGGAATGGCGATGAAGCTGATCGACAACTAGAGGAGCGTATTCATAGCTTAGAACTAGAAAATCAAAAACTAATACAAGAGAATCAACAAGTAGACCAGCTAAAAGCAGACTTAGTTGTAGCACAGCAAAAACTTCGTGATTATCAGCAAAGTAAAGCTAGCAGCAAGCCTAAGTTAGTTGTACTAGAGCATTCGCGACAAGAAGCAACAGGCAATAGCTTAAACCAAGACGATATTCAACCTCGTCTCAAAAAGATAGGTGTCAGACTCAGCAAGAAACTGAATGAGCTAATAGAATCACTTGAAAAAAATCAAGTGATAAATGCAATTTTAGCTGTAGAAGAATACCTGTATAGTGGCAAAAAAGTTAAGTCAAAAGCTGGATTATTAAGAAAGGCATTAGAAGAGAATTGGACACCTAATTTAACTGAAGAAGAACGAGCTATAACTCAAGTTCAGGATAACTTTTCAGAATGGTATAAATTGGCAAAAGAGGAAGGAATTGTACAAGCTAGTCAAGCCACTTCTAAGGGTATTATAATTCTCGAACCTACTGGAGAATGGACTCTATTTGAAGATATGTTGGAAAAAGGCTGGACTTTGAAATATTTACAAGAGAGAAGCAAGCGTTAGTCTATGTTGTAGATGTTTTTACACAATGTACAGTTTTTCGTTGTGTACATTGTGTAAAAGTGTTATCAGCGTATAATTCACCTTGTTTACATGACAATTAAGTAAACAATTTGTTTTATAAAGCAAAAGCTTTGTTGTTGTTGTTACTTTTCTTAATTCTATATAATTATCTTCTCCGTTAAACTCAACTACTTTACAGTCCCATTTGCTACATAAATCAGTTATCACATCCCTCAATCTAACTATCATTTCAGCAGTGAGTATTCTACGTCTGTATTTGGTAGTTAACACTAAATGAGCTTTTAAATCTGAAATTGATCTAGCACTAGAAACGAAATCATTTTTCATTATTATTATGTTATAATCACTGTAGCTTATTTTAACAACGTTGATTGTGCTGTACAACTATCAGTATCGATTAAAACCTACTACAGAACAGAAGCTTATCTTGAATGACTGGCTTCGGATTTGTCAGTATTGGTATAATCGTCAGCTAGGCGAAAGATTTGATTGGTGGGAGAAGAATCGTAGCTACACTGACCGATGTCCACTAGTTTGTCATTTGCCAGAATTAAAAGAAAAGCCTGAGTTTTACGGGCAGAAAAAACAGCTACCAATAATCAAAAAAGATTTGGTTTCTGTAAGCTGGAGTGGTGAATTAATAGACTTTAATTCTGTGCCATCTCAAACTCTTCAGGAGGTGTGCCAACGAGTCAAGCTAGCCTTTTCAAGATTTATTGCTGGCGATAGAAACGGCAAGCGTTCGGGTAAGCCAAGATTTAAAAATACTGCGCGTTTCAGGTCAATGGTGTTTGAGGGTGTAAAACTTCACTCTTATTGTCGCGTTTTGAGTAAGAGTATTCTTACTCAAAAGCCGACAAGCTCTGTTGGTGGAAAATGGCTATATGTTAATTTGCCAAAAATTGGCATAGTTAATGTGCGTCACCACAGACCGTTACCTGATGGGGCAATATTAAAGCAGGTTCAAATAATCAAGAAAAGTGATGGCTGGTATATCAATTTAAGACTCGAAGATAACTCGATACCTGATTTTGCTTCAGATATTACTCCTACTTGGGATAATTCATTGGGTATGGATGCAGTTCTCCATGAAGATGATTATTTGGCTACTAGTGAAGGTATCAAGCTACCTAGTCTAAAGTCGTTTCGGAAATTTCAAGGCAAGCTAGCTAAGATATCAAATGGCAAATCAAGTAAAAAGAAAGGTAGCAAATCAAGACGCAAGCTAGCCAAAAGAGAAGCAAAGCTACATCAACAGATAGCTCGTGCTAGGAAAGACCATGCCTATAATACTGCCCATGCGCTACTGAATACGGGCAAAAAAGTTTTCTTTCATGAAAAGCTTAACCTAGCTGGTTTGAGCCGAAGGAATAAAGCAAAACAGGATGAAGATGGAAAATACCTGCCTAATGGAAATAGCCGTAAATCAGGACTCAATAAGTCTTGGGCTGACGCTGCATTTGGCAATTTTTTCAATATACTGAAGTTCAAAGCTGAAAAAGCTGGAGCATTGGTAATACCTGTTAATCCACAATATACCTCTCAATTACTGCCGTATAAAGATGAGTTTGTCTTTACTGATTGCAGCATTCGAGAATATTGGGATGAAGAATTAAACCTCTTGATTGACCGAGATATCTCGTCAGGAATTAATGTCAAGAGAGTGGGGCTGGACTTGTTCCCCACTATAAAACGGTGTAAAGGGAATCGGGTTGTGGTTGCTTCCACTACCAATAGTACCTTAAAGCTAGTTCTGCCTGTCCTACAGGGTTTGCAGAAGCCAGCACCTTATCCGTTAGGATAGGTGTCTGGTAAGTCACGAATATTGATGGATTGCCCCACTGCCTTTATATCTAGTACAAAAGATGTCAAATATGAAGTTACTGATTATTTTGCCTTCTACTCAAAGAGGAGGTGCGGAGGAATATACTGTAAAAATTGCTCGAGGAGTTGAGCAAAAAAAGTGGAAAATACATACAGCATTTCCGAAAACTTCTGAAACCATCTCGTTAATTGACGACTTCACTCAGCAAGGCATAGAATATCATCAGTTAGAAATTGCTGATGAACCTGGGAATAAATTCACTTCACTCAAAACAAGCTTATTTAGATTATTTACAACATATAAACTATTACTCAGAATTAAACCAGATGTTGTATTACTCAATCTTCCCGCTCATTATTTCGGCTTTGCAGTTGTTTTAGTTTGCAGTTTACTAAAAATTCCCACGGCGGTTGTTTTTCATCTTATTCCTGCGCCCGCCTCGTTTAGTTCGGCTAAATTACGAGCTTATCATTGGGCAAAGGCTCGAAATCAAGAATGGATTACAATCTCTGATTACAACCGCAAGTATTTAGCTCAAGAATTTGATTTAGATATTCGTGAGTTGCGGTGTGTTTATAACGGTATCGAACAAGAATCTCTGGCGATTCCATCAGATATCGATCGCCATCAACTGCGCTCAAAAATTAGGCAAGAATTGGGTTTAACAGAAACCAGTCAATTGCTATTAACGGTAGCTCGTCTCCATCCTCAAAAGGGTCATGATTATTTGATTCCGATTATCCCCAAAATTGTTGCCAAGTTTCCTCAAGCACATTTCGTTTGGGTAGGAGATGGGGATCGCTCTTGCTATTTAACCAAGATGGTACAGCAGCATAATGTTGAGGCGAAAGTGAGTTTTTTAGGATATCGTCGTGATATTCCAGATATTTTGAGTGCAGCAGATATCTTTCTCTTCCCTAGCTATCAAGAAGGCTTACCTTTCGCTGTTTTAGAAGCCATGGTTTATGGACTACCCATAGTCGCATCGGACACGGGGGGAATTCCCGAAATGGTGGTTCATCAGCGCAATGGCTTGCTGTTTAAAACGGGCGATCGCCAGGATTTGCAAGAAAAACTTGACTGGGCTTTGACTCATCCTACTGCTATGGCGCAAATGGCTGAAGCAGGAAAAGTAGAAGTGCAAAAGTTTTCTGAGACTAAAATGCTAAAAGATACTTCAGAAATATTGGAAAATTTGGCTTTGTCAGCAAAATCTAAGACTTCGACATTCTCAGAGTAGTTTTAATAGTCGATCTATTTGCTGCTCTATGTTTAATAGGTTAAAACGCTGACTGGCAGCAGCTTTACCAGCCTGAGCGATCGCTTTGGTTATTTCTGGTTGCTGGCGACATTGATTAATAGTGTCGGCTAATTCCTGTACATCTTTCAGGAGTAGTGAGCCAGCCCGTGCGATCGCGATCGATTAACTCTATCGCACCCCCTGCTGCTGCTGCGATAATCGGTTTCCCACAAAGCATTGCCTCGACAATGACTCTGCCAAAAGGTTCGGGTGAGGTGGAAGTATGAGCCACTAGATCGCACATCGACATTAGCTGAGGAATATCGGTTCTAAAGCCTAAAAAGCGAACGCGATCGCCTAATTCTAAATCCTTGACCTGTTGATGCAACTGGGCGACATATTCATCTTCGCCAAACAGGGCATCTCCCACTAAAATCGCCGTAGCTTCGGGACAATGAGTTAATGCTTCGATCAGAATATGCTGACCTTTCCAGGGAGATAAACGGCTAAAATGACCGATAACATATCTTTCTTGTAAATTTAATTCTTGTCTTAATTGAGTAATGCGATCGCTGTCAATGTGATATCTATCCAAATCGAAGCCATTATAGACTACCTGAACTAACTGCTCTTTTCCTCCCGATTCAATAAAGGCGGTTTTGGTAGCCTGGGAGTTAGCGATGACCAAAGAAGCAAAACGATTGGCTAAAAATACAGCTATTCGGCGATTGGTTTGACTAAAATGCTCTAATGAAAGAATGTCGTGCAAATGGTAAACTAAAGGCTTGCCTGAGATAAAGCTGGCGATCGCACCTACCACCAGTGCTTTTTGAGTATTAGCATAAATTAAATCGCGATCGCGACTGAGTTGAACTACTTTGCTAATCAAAGAAATAATTTGCCCGACGTTGCTGATGCTTTGCCAAAAGTTACTATCTTTGCGAATTTCTAGTTGCTGAGTTGACAAAATACTAACAGCAATTTGATGATTTTCCAAAGCTTTTTTGAATGAACCATCAACAAATAGACCAACTAAACAAGAATCTCGATAGAATTTTGCTAAATCTAGAAGACATAATTCTGCTCCGCCTAAATTACCACTTTGGTCTAAAAAC
>CAVRWR010000155.1:0-10627 GCA_963724445.1 uncultured cyanobacterium
CCTAAATTAATTACTGCACGTTCGCTCATTTTTGAAGGGTGGGAGGGAATTAAGTCTAGCGTGGCCTGAGATGTAGCTGATAAATGGACTCTGGGAGTTTCATTAGTGAAAGTATCTGTCGCTGGAGAGGGTCAAGGGGAGTAATGAAAATACTAGAATCGGGCAAAAAATAAAGAGTGAGGTGACAAAAAGCCTTAAGCAGTTGCTCTGTGGAGGGACGAGCCGTGGCTCGTTTAGGATTACCATCATATAGACCAGCCAAAGATTGTTGAGCGTTTTGTAGTGCCTGTCTGACCACAAACTCAATCAAGGTAAACACCCGCAAAGCAATGGTCAGCAAGAACATCAAGCCAGCAATGCGGTCTTGGTTCTGGAAATAGATGGGCAGCGCCGGTAAGCGACCGCGCTTAAAGCGGTGAAAACCTCGTTCTAAGAGCCATTCATCCCGATAGTAAATCACTGCTTGTGGTAGGGTGAGCCGAGTTGTGGGTGCATTGGTGACATACAATCGCCACCCCGCCAATTGTCTGGCCTGGTCAATAGCAGCAGATTGTTGTTGGAACTGAAGTTGGAGATTGATCCGAGTTACCGGCTCCTGCACAGACTTAGCAGTGGGCCGCCCGCGCCCTGAGTAGCGGGTTTGTGTGATGGTTTCTGTGATGGTCGTTATCGCCAAGAATTCCTTGACACGGTGACGCTTAAGGATAGTCTCCACCTTCTGATGGAGTTGTTCAAGGTCATCTCCAGGTTTAGCCGCTAGTTTGGAAAGTGCCGCAGTAGCTCGTTCAAGGCGCTTTTGTTGACCACGGATAGCCGCAGCGGCGAGGGTGTGGGAGTAAACGACCAGATAGCGCTCATCCCAGCGTACCCACTTGTTAGTTTCCCGATTCAACCAAAACTTCCCCAACTCCACTTCAAACCCTTTTCCCACGGCTGGCTCCGCTTCATCCTGTCGCGGCAAACGAATCTCCACACTGGGGGCCGGTGGGTTGAGCACCCATTGTTTGAGCAACTTCGGGTTTTGTCCAGTCATGGGCAGGGGAAAACAATAGATCCCAGCGTTAGAGGCAATCTGGGCACGGGTGGCGATTGCCCCAGCCTTACAATCGGCTAAAAAGACAAACTGTTTGTGGCCTATCACTTTCGCCATCTGCTGCCAAGTAGGCCAATAGAGGGGGTCATCTGCCCCATTACCCGAATCGGTTGCACTCACCAGTGGTATTCCAGCTGGGTCAAGAGTTGCCAACAACTGGCGGTATTGTAGCAAGTCTGGTCGTTTGTCTTTAGAGTGTCCATAGCGCAGCAGACTTTCTGACTCGGATTCCGTTTGCTGGTGATTCACTGAAAAACTACTGGTATCTGCTCGTGCCACTTCCGTGGGTAATTCATAGGCACGGATCAGATATTGTCCCATTTTCATTTCTATCTGAGTGCAGGCTTCTTTTTGTCTCCCTAACTCTTCGACCACCCTTGCGAGTCGGTCATCGCTGGCATCTTTTGACCCAATCGACCACCCCGTAGCCAACTCCAAAATCTTGAGGTGCTTTTTCACCCAGCCTTCCACTGCACATAATCGATGATCTGCCTGGGTAATAATATAAGTCAACAGCAGTACACTCAATTGTCCATAAGTCATTCCTTTATGGTTTCCGTGTGGCCTAGATAGGCTTTTGTCTATCCATTTAGCAATCTCCATCTTCTTTAGCCACTCGACAATTACAGGAATATCATCTATTTGCTCAGAACTTATTTCCACCGTTTCACTGTTCATTCTTTAGAGCCTCAAGAAACTGCTCTTCAGCTTACCCCACATGAGCTCCATTCCTGATGGACTGACGCAATTGCTCTATTCCTTGCCCCTCAAGCGATTAATTATTCTTGTCTTCTTGAAATGAGCGAACCGGCAGTAATTAGACCTCATGCTTGCTTAAAAAAATTAATAGCGCGATCGCATTTAACAAAAACTGGTCGTGCGATCGCATAGATAAAATAAAAAATAATCGATAGCTTTAGCCTATTTTTTAGAGCGATCGTAAAATTCACAATACCTCTGAAAGCCCGACCAACAAAAAACATCGCCCAGCGATACCTTGCTAATATAAATATACAAGTCTCCCTCTAAAGTATTACCACAAACAACCAATAAGTAATAAATGCTCAAAGCTGTAGTTTATGTCCTTATGGGAGTTTCAGGTACAGGAAAGTCCACCATCGGCAAACTATTAAGCGATCGCACTGGCTGGGCTTTTTATGACGCGGATGATTTCCATTCTCCAGCAAATATCGCCAAAATGAATCGTGGTATTCCTTTGACAGATCGAGATCGCCTCCCTTGGCTAGAGGAATTGCAGCGGTTAATCAAAAAAACTCTAGCTGATAACCAAACGGCTATTTTAGCTTGTTCGGCACTCAGATCGAACTATCGTCAAATTCTCAGCCATGACAGCTCACAAGTGGTTTTTATTTATCTTCGTGGTAACTATGAATGTATTCAGTCGAGAGTCAAACTACGTTCGGGACACTTTATGAATTCTGATTTACTCAAAAGCCAATTTGATACTCTTGAAGAACCCCAGAATGCGATCGTAGTTAATGTTGCTCAATCTCCAGAAGCGATTGTGGAAGAGATCTTGAATCAAATTAGTTATTAGTAACTACTAACTATCATCACAAATTCCTCAAGTTTCTAGCTTATTTTGGAGTTATGGCTAGATAACTAGCTTCAAGAATCAGTTACATTGAGGAGACGAGATAATATGCAAGTTCCCCTACAAATAACCTTTCGTAATCTTCCTCGTTCAGAAGCGATCTCTTCTAGGATTAACCAGCAATTAGACAAGCTAGGTCATTTCTGCGATCGCATCATTAGATGCCAAGTGATAGTAGAAATTCCTCATCACCATCACCATCGGGGTAATCCTTATCACATCAGAATTAATTTAACTTTGCCTGGTGAAGAATTAGTTATTAATCAAGATGCTTCGGGTAGATCTCCTGAAAATGCTTATGTTGCCATTCGCGATGCTTTCAACGCTGCAAGGCGAAAACTAAAACAGTATACTGAGCTTCAGAAAATCTGAAAGCTTTTTTGCACCACACAATAGACTCCTGCTGGAGATGTTTAGGACGAACCTTTTTCAGCAGGAATGTCTTTTTCCCAAATTTATTTTTAACTCGATTGAGAAAAAAGGCTGCTTAATTCGACGTTAGTAACATATCAAAACTACGAGGTATTCAAAATGAACTTTAAGAATACTGCTCTGGGCGATCGCCATTCTAATATTCAAATTTACCATCCAGAAAACTTGAGTACAAGTTTCGCGATCGAGGCAGAATCAAAAATTGTATCTCCTACGGCAAATCAACTTGATAACTCTATTCAGATCTTTTTTATCTGGATCGGAGTTCTGAGTATAATTAGCTGGATCTTATTTGAGCTTATTCGAGAACTAGGAACAGTAAAAATCAAAGATATCTCTTTCGCTCGGTTTTCTTCATCCCCTTGTAGAAACTGCGAATATTTTGATAGAAATCTATACCTCAAGTGTGCAGTACATCCCAATCGCGTTCTTACTAGACAAGCCTCCAATTGCATTGACTACCGCAATAAACATCATGAAGTTTTAGATTAAGAATCTGAAATAATAGCTCCTGACTTTTGACTGCATGCGGCTAAGCTTGAAGTTAAGGCGCGTTTCGCGTTTTGCCCTAAAGGACTAACTTCGTGTCGCGAAGCTTATCCTTTAGGAGATTCGTTTGTGTGTTGCCCTAAAGGATATCCTCTAGGATGCCTTTGAATAAGTAAATTTCGCAAGGAGGCTATGCCCGCATGTAGTCAAAGTCGATGTATTTGGTCGATGTATTTAAATAATCGAAATACTAGAATAAAATAAATGCAGGTTTATTTTTGTTGCTTCGTTACCTCCTGAAAAACCCTGCCTCAAGCGACTATTTTTTTTTTAGGCATTGTGTGTATTGAGAATCTCATCGAGTACAATTCTTTAGTTATTGCACCTGAAACTATACTTACAGATGCGATCGTTTTGCTGTACGAACAGCAAGAACATAATCTACCAGAACGCGCTTTGGTAGCGACAGAGCGAAAATTAGTTGGGATATTTTCTGGTCAAGATATAGTTAGGTTAGTCGCTACGGGAGTTGACCTAGCTACGACAACGCTTGAAGAGGTAATGACTACCCCAGCGATCGCTATTACAGAACAGCAATGCCAAGATATTCAGTTGGTTTTGTCATTTTTTCAACAGCATTCAATTAGCTATTTACCAGTTGTCAAGAGCGATCGTGAACTAGTTGGAGTTATCGTTCGCCAAACTTTTATTCAATCTCTACCCGATGAACTGAAAACTGGGCAAACAGCAAACAGTATCAACCACGAACGTCAGAAAAAAGCAGCAGAACTGGAGCGATTTTTCGACTTTACTCCCAGTATGGTTTGTGTAGCTGGTTTTGATGGTTATTTCAAACAGGTTAACCTTGCTTTTCAAAAAAATTTGGGCTTTACGGAAACAGAAATTATTACCGAACCCTTTATTAATTTTGTTCACTCCGAAGATCGCGCAGCAACTATTAGAGAATTCGCTGAGTTAACCGCAGGCAAAACCACGATTTCTTTTGAGAATCGCTATCGAACTAAGAACGGTAACTATCGCTGGATGTTGTGGACGGCAAAACCCAATCTCGCCGAGCAAACTATTGTTTGTATCGCCCAAGATATTACCGAACAAAAAATAGCTTTGCAAAATCGCCAGCAGGCTGAGGAAAGGTTAGCCGAGAGCGAAAATTTACTCCGCACCATCATTGAATCTGAGCCAGAATGCGTTAAGATACTCGATCGCGATGGTAAATTATTAGAAATGAATCCTGCTGGGTTGGCTATGATCGAAGCTGATTCACTAGCAGATGCGATCGACAAGTCCGTTTATCCTTTGATAAACCCCAACCATCGACAAGCATTTATCGATCTAACCGAAAGTATATTTGAGGGAAAATCGGGCAGATTAGAGTTTGAGTTAACTGGATTTAAAGGCACATCTCGCTGGCTGGAAACAAATGCCGTCCCCTTTAAAAAAGGTAATGAGATTACTGCATTGTTAGCGGTAACTAGAGATATTACTCAGCGCAAACAGGCGGAAATCCAACTAAAGCAGCAGAACGAGTTTTCTAATGCCATTTTCAATACTGTAGGGGCATTAGTCGCAGTGTTGGATCGACAGGGAAGGATTGTCAGCTTTAACCATACCTGCGAGAAAGTTACGGGCTATAGCTTTGCTGAAGTAAAAGACAAGAAAGTCGGGGATTTTTTAGTTACTCCAGAGGAAAAGACCACGGTTGAAGCCGTATTTGAAAAATTACTCACGGGACAGTTTCACAACCAATACGAAAACTATTGGGTTGCTAAAGATGGTAGTAAAAATCTAATCTCTTGGTCAAATACGGCACTGTTTGATATACAAGGAGAAATTGAATTTATTATTGCCACGGGAATCGATGTTACCGAACAGCGTCGGGTTTGGAACCAGCTAGAGTTCCAGTATCGACAAACTAGGCTATTGACTGAAATTACCGATAAGATTCGGATGTCAATTGAGATCGATCAAATCTTGCAGACTACCGTAACGGAGGTACAGCAGCTTCTAGCTTGCGATCGCGTTCTGATTGCTAAAATACGATCTAATAGTACGGCACTACCGATTAGTGAGGCAATTCTACCCGATTTGCCCTCTATGTTGGGTTACGAACTGACAGATCCTCTATCTTGATGTTTTGAGAGGACTCCCGTTAAACCGACGATAGGAGGTTAACGGCGAGATGAATCAAAACCAGTGTACAAAACTGCGTAGCATCCTTAATTCTTAGGACTAGCTTGTTTTTCAACATAAGCTTTGAGTTGCTCAACAGTGACTCCACCACAGGAGGCAACAAAGTATGCGCCAGTCCAGAAATAAGGTTTGCCATAAAAATACTGCTTACTCAAATCGGGATATTCTTTGCGAATTAATCTTGAGCTTACAGTTTTCAAGTTGGCAATTAACTTAGATAACTCAATGTCTGGCTTAAACTCTACGATCAAGTGGCAATGATCACTCTCTGAATTGAAATCAATTAAAGAGCAATCCCATTTCAAAAGCGTTTGTTCAAATATTTCCTTGAGCCTAGTTAACCGTTCTTGGTTAATTGCTTTTTTGCGGTATTTTGTGACTAGAACAATATGAGCGGTAAGCTTATATACTGACCTGAAACCTTTATTAAAACTGCTTGACATAAAGTAGCACTAAACTGTATTGTAATCATAATATCATTACGAGTCGAGCAATGATTACCTACGCATACCGATACAAAATCAAGCCAACACAGCAACAAATAAGACAGTTTGAGCAGTATTTAAGCATCTGTCGCAGTGTTTATAATTTTGCCCACGCAGAACGCAAAGCCTGGTTGGAGTCTCGTAAATGCTTAGTAGATCGTTGCTCGATTAGTAGTGAATATATAATTCCTGCGGATTCACCATTTCCCAACTACAACCAACAGTCAGCAGCTTTAACAATTGCTAAAACTAAGCTACCTCATCTCAAGCTAGTTAACGCTCAATGTCTGCAACAGGTATTGAAGCGTTTGGATAGAGCTTGGGTTGATTTTTTCAGGATGCCGAGTAGAGGTTTTCCCAAATTCAGGAATGCTAATCGGTATCGTAGTTTTATCTTCCCAAAACCCAACACAATTTGTTTGGATGCAGGTAGTGTAAAGCTTCCTAGTATTGGCTGGATTAAAATTAGACAATCTAGACCATATCCAAAAGGATTTATCCCCAAACAACTACAGGTTGTGAGAAAAGCAAGCGGGTACTACTTGATGATTTACTTTGAGTCGTCTGAAACTGTTCCCGATGCTTTACCTGGAAAAAAATCAATTGGATTGGATGCTGGAATTGAAAGTTTTGTAGCTACACCGACTCAGTTAATTAAGAGTCCTAAGTTTTTGATTCATCAAGCTAGGAAGCTGAAATTGCTCCAGCGTCGCCTGAAGACTAAAACAAAAGGTTCAAATAACTGGTTGAAGCTGCAAAATAAGATAGCTCGGTTACACGAGAAAGTGGCTAATACTAGACGTGACTGGCATTTTAAATTGGCTTATGAAATTGTAAGTCAGGCAGACAATATCTTTGTTGAGGATATCAATTTTAAGTCCTGGTCAAAAGGTTTATTTTGCAAGCAATCTCTTGATTCTGGTATTGGCGGATTTATTAATACTGTACTGCCTTACGTTGCCTGGAAACAGGGTAAATTTTATCTCAAGGTAGATAAAAATGGCACGTCTCAAGAATGTTGTAAATGCCATACCCATACTGGCAAAAAAGAGCTAGGACAACGAATACATATCTGTTCTAACCCTAGCTGTCTTCACACTGAATCGAGAGACACCTGCTCGGCTAAAGTAATTCAATATCGTGGTGAGTTGGCGGTAGGGCATACCGTCAAACAAGTTAAACTTGTACAAAATGCTTGCAGAGGCGATGCGACGGGGATAGTTCAGCTTACGCTGTTCGATCTAGTTGGCAGCTAATGAGTCAAGAATCCCCCAGTAGAGCGACGTTAGGAGCTTACTGGCGGGAGTGTCAACTAAGCCGACTGGAACATATACCCCATCTATCCCACTGGAAAAAAGATGCCGAAGCAGCCCGTG
Source organism: uncultured cyanobacterium (assembly GCA_963724445.1). Classification (GTDB taxonomy): domain Bacteria; phylum Cyanobacteriota; class Cyanobacteriia; order Cyanobacteriales; family Xenococcaceae; genus Waterburya. The sequence continues at coordinate 7,702 of CAVRWR010000155.1, forward strand.
TCTTAGCTGGTGCAGTAGAAAACGATCATGGCTAAGGAAAGTCAAAAGTTAAAAGTCAAAAGTAGTTTAAATTCTAGCTTTCTATGGCAGGTAATATTGCCTTCGAGTAACTTAAATGTTACTGTGATAAATAAATCAAATTAGATATTATGTCTACCAGTAAAGATTTTAAAGAGACAGTCAATACCAGAGTTCAAAGAGAACCTGAATTTGCCAAAGCATTATTAGATGAAGCAGCTTCTCTTTTTCTTAACGGCGAACCAGAAACAGCCAGACTGATTTTAAGAGACTTGGTAAATGCAACTACAGGTTTTGAAACACTAGCTCACGAAACTTCTTTACCAAGTAAAAGTTTGCACAGAATGTTATCTGCAAAAGGCAATCCGACAATGAACAATTTGACTGCTATTTTTACTGTCTTACGCAGACAATTAAATGTGAATTTAGGGGTTCACACCATTTCTTGCTTGGTAGAGCCAAATAGTTCAAATACAAGTTCATCCGAGCGTGCGCGAGAATTTCGTGAGTGGGTAGAGAGCCATAAAGCTCTAAACTTACCATCTTTATCTGATGAAGCGATAAGCCGTGAAAGTATTTATGGAGAAAGAGGCTGACAAGTTACCTAATAGATACCAATTTGCTATTACGAAGTATTGAAATAAATCATCCCATGCACTCTCAGGCTACGGGAGCATTAAATATATTACTTGAAGGCGACAGTCAAGTATGTCTGGCAACTCAAAATCTGGTCGAGTTTTGGAATGTTTGTACCAGACCTCTAAAACGAAACGGCTTAGGAATGACAGTCGATCAAACCAATGCCGAACTCACTAAACTTGAAAGAATGTTCACTATTCTGTCAGATTCACCTGCAATTTATCCTGAGTGGCGAAGATTAGTCACAGTATATAGCGTTATGGGGGTGCAGGTTCACGATACCCGCTTAATTGCCGCGATGTTGGTACATGGAATAACCCATATTTTGACTTTTAATACTTCTGATTTCAAACGCTTTAGTGAAATAACAGTAGTTCACCCCACAGATATTTTTTCCTAAAAATGCGACGTTATTCTTCAAGGCGAAAAGGATTAGACCAAGACTTTATCAATCAAAAGCTTAAAGGTGCTGTTAGTTACGATCGCATTGCTGGCTTTTTCCGCTCTAGTATTTTAGAAGTAGCAGGAGAAGCACTAGAAAAATTAGACGGAACGATTAGAGTAGTTTGTAACTCAGATCTTTCTGTTCAAGATGTAGAAACTGCCAAAGCTGCCCAACAAGCAATCCGTCGTTCTTGGTGTGCTGGCGAACCCGAAAAGTTACCAGAACTATCTCATCCTCGCTTTGCTAGGTTATTCAACTTTCTCTCCCAAGGCAAAATGCAGGTGCGAGTATTACCAGATGAGGTTTTCGGACTGATTCACGGTAAAGCAGGAATTATAACCTACACAGATGGCAGTAAAACTAGCTTTTTAGGTAGTGCTAACGAAAGTAAAACCGCTTGGAAATTAAATTACGAACTGGTTTGGGAGGATGAAAGCGAAGATTCGATTTCTCAAACTGACCTTGGAGCCTTTTATAGACTTTATCCCATCCTTTACGGAACTTATAACGACGAATCGTTTTTAAGTCCAACTTAGTCTTAACATTGTGACAGTGTTTGTGTAATAATTGAAGGGTATCTGTTGTATTACCACCCCCCGCAGAACGAGGAATGATGTGGTCGGTTTCGATAATGTCTTCAGGTAGAAAATTTAGGTGACAATAGTTACATTTTCCTTTTTGACTCTTTAGTTTCCTGGCTACTGATGCTTTGACTTCGGGATGTTTACCCCTCCGTGTTGCCCAATAGATAGTTTCACCATTGTATGGACTGGATAGACCTTTCACCTTAACGTGTCGGACTATTTTTGTTTCTGGGTGCATTGGTAGGACATAGTTTATGTCATCCTTAACACATGAGAAACGCCAGTTGTTCATGCCAATGGTGTGCCAGTATTTTTTGTTAACCCAAGTTCTGCTTTTATTAGGGTGTCTTCTATATCCCCATCTGAGAAGTTTCCTGAACAGCAGAGTATTTACTTTAGAGTATGTTTCCTTACTACAAACTGTTCGATAATAGTTACACCATCCTCTAAGGGACTTGCTGGAAAATAGTTTACCCATCACGGGCAGTGAAAGAAGAAAAGTGTGGGTCAATTTAGTTAGCGAAAAGTGTTCGCTAACCAAATTGCTTCCAACGGAAGAAATCCATTCCCTTACTGCGTTGAGCCCAACTAAGATTCAGCCTAACTTCTCCCCCACGTCTACTACTAAGCAATCAAACAAGAAGGTGAAGTTAGCGTATTAATTTTGCTAATAATTTTTGATTTTAAGTTCTTCCGATTAAGGAGGAATAATCTTCACATCCCATCGCGGTAAATTTTCCGAAGATTGCCAAAATTGCTGGAAAAATTCTAAGTCTGATGAGTTAACTGTTATTCCTTTGTTATAGTTATTTTCTATCAGATGAATTTGGGGATTATTGCCTTTCCACTTCATGTTTGAGGCCCAAGATAAAACCGCTTCTCTTGAGTCCAAAATTGCCCCATTCCAGTAGTTTTCTAAGATGGCCCAACATCGTTCAACGGGATTATATTTACTATGATAGGGAGGGTAATAAATTAAACGAATTCTGGCGCTGTGTCTCCCCTGAAAACTGCACGATCCGCTTAATAAATTGAGTTCGATTACTGCGTTGTGATGCGCCATTATCTAGGTTGATTACTAGCTCTTCTACGGATGAGTAATGACTTTGATTTTCTCGCCACCATCGACTTAAACAATCGACAATAAAATCCGAGGTTTCAGCAGATGTGCCAAAATAGATAGAAAAGTCCCCTCCTTGGACATCCAGAATTCCTAATGGGACTAAAACCTCTGACCATT
>CAVRWR010000156.1:0-99063 GCA_963724445.1 uncultured cyanobacterium
TCAGCTTGTATCGATGCCCAATAATAGGGAAACTCTTCTTCGGTCAAAACTTGTAAAGCTTTCTGGTAGCAAGAGATCGCTTGCTCGATATTCTCCGCTTTCTCTCCTTTGATTCTGTTTCGGTAGGCATTAGCGAGATTATTTTGCGTCACTGCCCAGTCAGAGGGGAAATCTTCTTCGGTCAAAACTCGTAAAGCTTTCTGGTAGCAGGCGATGGCTTGCTCGATATTCTCCGCTTTCTCTCCTTTGATTCTGTTTCGGTAGGCATTAGCGAGATTATTTTGCGTCACTGCCCAATTATAGGGAAACTTTTCTTCGGTCAAAACTCGTAAAGCTTTCTTGCAGCAGACGATGGCTTGCTCGATATTCTCCGCTTTCTCTCCTTTGATTCTGTTTCGGTAGGCATCACTTAGACTATTTTGTGTCACTGCCCAATCATAGGGTAAATCTTTTTCAGTACGGACTCGTAAAGCTTGCTTGCAGCAGGCGATGGCTTGCTCAAGATTGTCGGCTATCTCTCCTTTGATTCTGGCAGTATAGGCAAGAGCAAGATTATTTTGCGTCATCGCCCAGTCATAGGGAAAAGCGTCGCGGGTCAAAATTGATGCAACGACTTGATAACCTTTGATGGCAATCTCTAGATTACTTGCCTTGCTTCCTAAAGAAAAATTCTGTATCAGATTACTGAAATTCCCGATAAATGTTGCTAGTCTGTAGGCTTGTTCTGTTTCTAGGGTGAGCAAAGTAGCAGTTGCCCATTGGTATAATGTATCTGCGAAAGTTTCATCTAATAATTCCTGGTTATCGATGAGGCATTGTTGCCATTCTGCTTCACTGGCGCAGTTTAACAGTTGTTCGATGAGGTTGAGATAGTCTTCGGTGCGTTGTTCGTTCATGGACAGACAACCTTAAGGGCAGCATCTATCTCAATATTTACTGAATCTGAACCTAATTCTGCATAGAAGGAATATTATTTAACAAAGAAACCAGACCTTGTTTTGTTTCAGTTGCCAATAGGCTGGCAACAAGCTATCACCCAGAAGGTAATTGATTGAAATTCTCTTGGTACAGGACAAAACTTGAAAAAGGAAGCAGAAAAAGGGTTTCATGAAAAGTAACTAGATTTTGTCTTTTGAAAAAATATCGAATAATTTTACCGCTGACGAACCCGATCACTTAAAAAACGAATAAACTTTTCAATTGCACCTTTAGCTACTATCCCTACCAAAATAGCTGACACAATACCTGCCGTAGCGTGAAATAAGACATTAAAAAATAGTAAGCTAGCGGGATTACCATACCAAGTTTTTTGATAGTCTTTAACCTCATAATGCGTCAGCAATAGTTCAACGGGCTTCGGCATAGCATTAGAAGATAAACTACTAACCGCCAAACCCGAAGCCACAACTGTTACCCAAACTTCAATAGAGCGATCACGTTCTTTTTCTGCCAAATCGTTTGCCAACTGACGTTTTTGAGCTTGTATATCTACTAAACTGCTAATAGAGTCGATCGTAGGTTCAAAAAGCTCTTTTCCTGATGCTAAATATTCAAGATCGTATTGAATTTGTTGCTTAAAGCGATCGCAATCTTCGGTGAGAAATTTATCCAGAAAACCTAAACTATCAGTATGGGGCTGAAGATTTTGTAATTGTTTTAGAGCAGTTTGATAGTTAATGCGATTAATTTGAATCGTAGTTAGTTGAGTTTTAATATCCCTCAAACAACGATCATAATTAACAGAAATTGTGGGAATTTGCACCAACCGTTTTTCTAAGATTTCCAATTGTCGTTGAGATAAATGCTTGAGTGTATCTTCTAACCTTTGATCGTTAAATTTCTGAAGATAAGCCGTTAAGCGCTGTATTAAACCTTTTGTTTCGAGATCGCTTACTTCTGTTGAAGACTCATTGAGTAATTCTTCAAGAGCTTTTTTTCGTTTACGGTTACGGGTTTTTTTAATTAAATCTTTTAACTCAGTTTGTAACCATTGATTTTTGACTGAATTCCACTGACTAAACTCCTGTACAATTGGTTCAATTTGACCATAAACTCTCCTTTCCTTGTAATATTGTTCACGAGCTTGATAATAAGCAAACTGAATCTTTTTCTGAGAACAAAGTAAGTTTACCAGCGACCAATAATGCTTGTCTTTTGCCTCTTCCTCTACTGTTTGAGAGTTGCTAGTTGCTAGCCATAACAGAATATGATTATTTTTAACAGGATTACTCAGATTTTCAGTAAATTCATAAATTGTTCCTCTCAACAAAATTCCTTTTCCTACAAGAGAGAAGCTATTAGCATTAGTGCGATCTCTAGGAGATTCGCTTGGCGGTGCGCTTTTGGGGATTAATCGATCTAAGATAGTACGGGCGATCGCTTCTTTATCCTGAGTAGAATCAGCTACCTGAGAGAAAAATAAAAGAGTTTGTCCTAAAGAAGAGCGAACATAGCTAGGGAATAAACAACCATCAGGATTAATTTTTGAGAGTGAATCTAGAGGAAAGCGATCGCTTTCACAGTAAGTACGGGAGAAAGGAAGCCAACGTCTTTTGATTGCTGGAGCAATCCGACTTCGCAAGGCGAAGGCGAATCGGCGTAGCCGATTGTTGGAGGAATTTCGACTCGGATGCTTTAGCATCCGTCACTTGTGATATAATTAAGCTTATGAAACAAGTCCTGACAATAGTTTGCAAGCTCAATCTGCTGAAGAGAAAAGAACTTAGCATCCGTCACTTGTGATATAATTAAGCTTATGAAACAAGTCCTGACAATAGTTTGCAAGCTCAATCCGTCTTTTGAAGTAGTTAAAAAGATTGATACTACTCTTGAGATGTTTGCTGATGCTTGTAACTATGCCAACAAAGAAGTCAAGCCATCTATAACCAGCAAAACTACGATTCAATCTTTGGTCTATCAAACCATTAGAGAGAAATATAGTTTGTCGGCTAACTTGGCTGTTAGGGCTTGCGCGAGGGTTGGTGCTAATCGAAAAACAGCCAAGAAAGACAAGAAACCAGTTAAAGCATTCAAGCCAACATCGGTTGATTATGATGCTCGGATTTTTGCTTTTCGGGAGCAAGACTGGTCTATTAGCTTGACTTTGGTTGGAGGTAGAGAGCATATCCCAATTGTTACTAGTAACTACCAAATTGGAAAGCTTAAAGGCACTAAACCAACATCGGCACAACTTTGTAAACATAAGGATGGCAGCTACTATATCCACATTCAGGTTAAGGATGAAGCACCAAAACCAATTAACTTTGATAATGTAATTGGTTGTGACTTTGGACGTACTGATATAGCTGTTACTTCCGACCACAAAAAATGGTCTGGCAAAGAAATACGCGATGTTAGAGACAAGTACTCGAAACTTCGCGCTAATCTCCAGAAAAAAGCGGTGCAGCGCGGTCTTGGGGGTTCCCCCCATGAGCGACTGCACCAAGAAGCATCCAAAGGCACGCGCAGTAGCAGACGTAGATGTCGGCAACTGCTGAAACAATCGCTGGAGCGATTCGCCGTGCAAAGCACGTCGGAGTGCCGTAGGCACTCGTCGGGTAAGGAGAAAAGATTTCAGCGTCATGTCAATCATGTCATCAGCAAAACCATAGTTCTGAGTGCCAAAAAATCCAATAGTATTGTTGCTATTGAAGATTTGACTGGCATTAGAGAGCGAACCAACCAACAACCTAGAAGCAAAACTGAAAGAAGACGCTCCAATTCCTGGGCTTTCTATCAGCTTCGTACTTTTCTTGAGTACAAAGGATTGATTAATGGAGTTGAGATAATCCCAGTTTCGCCACGTTATAGCTCTCTGACCTGTCATGCTTGTATGCATTTGGGATTGAGAAGCGGAAAAAGGTTCAAGTGTACGAATGGTAGCTGTTCTTGGCATGGTGATGCTGACGAAAATGCAAGTTATAACTTGTCAATTATTGGAGGGGTTGTAAGCCTCCTTCGAGGTTCGGATTCTTTGTCTTGTACTTTGGATTCAGGGCTACTGAAATACCATCGCAGCGTGGCGAAAGCCAACGAGCGAAGCGTCCTTTAGGCGTTGGTAAGCTTACAACGGATAGTTAAATCAACACAATAGGTATCGTTTACTCTAACAGGATAAATACCACCTTTAAAGCCAGGTAATTCATCACTAGGAGGATTGTCAAACGTAGCTATACCACCCTTTTCGTTTGATAATAATGGCTGTATTTTTTTATCTCTAGCTAAAATGGGGCAACTGCTTGATGATGAAGCATTATCTCCAATTAACTGGGGCAGTTTTTGAAGAGGCTTAATTGTCAACAAATTACCAACTTCAGCTAAATTAGACCAAATTTCCTCTGCATCGGCTGGCTTTTCTTGAGTCAACTCCTTACATATTTGAAAAGCAAACAGCGTAATTTTAGGATGGATTAAGATAATTTCTTGATTGCTAGGAGTTGCGGTCATTTTTAGAGAGTAGTCACGGATATAAAACCTGGACTTTTAGTTGGCGATCGTTTTTGATGAGGAAATGTTTTTACTACCTGTATTTTTGCCAGCAGTAGTTTGCGAACAACGGTGAATAGCATTAAGTAAGAAGGGTTTCCAATCTTCTTCTGGAATCGGTGGGGCTTTTTGACCATCACCCCCAAGACGTTTTTTTGCTTTGGTAGCTGGACTTGTCAAAGCTTCATTAATTCTTGGTCTTGCTTCTAACCATTTAACAATTTCATCTTCTAGATCGTCTTTATCATCAGACCAGTTAGGAACTTGTTGCATCAGGTCTTGAAGATCGTCAGCAGTAAATAATTCTGGTTGTTGTTCCATCAAAGTAACAAAAGACTCAAGATAATCGAACATAGCTTGCTCCTAAGAATTATCCAGATTGTGTTTCTTCCTCTTAACTTTCATAATATTGAAAAACGAAATAATGGAGATGAAAGTTAGGCTTTTATTTAACAATCCACAGCTTTTGTAAAAATGAAGTTACAGATGCGTTCCAAGAAAACTAGGTGAAAAAGTGTTTAGAGAGATCAACTTACTGTAACGGCAAAGTTATGAGTAAAGTTACACTTTGACACTTTTCTGCCCCAATAAAAGAGACCTTAAGCCTATAGAATCATCCTTGCCATGTACCACAACAGCACCCAATTTGGCATCATTGGGGTCTAATTGAGTATGAAATAGAAATTCGGTTTCAGGATCGTAACTATTGACGAGAGAAATCGCCTGGGTTTGTGATGAACGAAGATTACTCAGAGGAACATAGGCTGGTTGACTGTCAGAGGTAAAAGAGAAAATTCCCCTTCCCAAAGCAGCAAAAAAGATGCCGTTTAAAGTTCCCAACTGAACATCAGCAGGGGGAGGGGTAATCGTCTCTTCCTTAATAAGTTGAGCTACGGTAATTTTTTGATGTTCGTCCAAGAGACTCATAACCAATGAGCCTTGTCCTGGCTTTGATGTTTTAGGTGAAGCTGATTTACTATCTAGCTTTTTAATGTCAGCTAATACTCTTCTTTTTTTCTTGCGACGGGAAGCTTTACCCATTATCCATCCCCCATATACACGGTAATCAATTTCTTTGATTGTAGTAGCCAACTGAGAATATGGGTTTGTACGCCATTGTTTGCTATACGCTCAATCACAATCTCTTTGATTAACGATAAACCTAGATTAATTGTTCCTTCTAACAACTCCAGACACGGTTTGAGCTTATCTAGGGTGTTAGTTGATGGTTCATTTGACCTAGAATCGGCATTTTCAGGGTCATCTTTTACCGTATCCACCACTCCCTCTAAAGGATACATATCCCTTTTTAGGGGGGGAGTGGTTACGGTCGGTTCTGGCGAGTCGATCCCATACTGCGACTGCATCATAGCCTGATGAATTCGATTTTGCTCCTGAATTTCTCGCTCCCGTTCGGCTTTTTCAATTCGCTGTCGCTCTCGGTACTGCAAAACTTCTACAGCAAAGACTAATTCCTCAACTGACAAACTGTAATAGCGAATCTGTTGTCCTCGGTTGCCTTTTTTGCGACCAATCATCTTTAACCCCAGTTGCCCTAGCAATACTCCGAGTAACCACATCGGTTGACAATTCTGCGGAATAGTTAGGTTGAGAATGACTTTAATCTGGGCGCGAGCCATCATAGCAGTTTTGGTCATCTGCACCACATCGGGGTCAGAGGCACATATTTCTTCCCCTGCCAGTAATCGGGTTAGTATCTTCGGTAAACCCAAAATATGACGGGCGAGCCATTTACTAGAGTAGTTATGCCAATCCATACATAGGGGTAACGTATCCCGTTCTCGTAAGTCCCTTTGAGCTACAATCTGTGGTGGTGCGGGGTATTTTTTACCCGTAGTAGAATCGATAATTTCTCCTTCAGACGGCAACAGTAGGGATTCTAGGGCAATTATTTGACTGATGAGATAACCACCAGCATCCCGCTTAACCAGTTCTTCAGTTACGGGCATTCCGTAATCTCGTTGAATCCGATACTTTTCGCATTCGACAATTTCTTCTGGTTGAAGAAAATCTTTCGACTGACGGCTTAGGTATTCGCTACTGCTGATATTGGCAGCTTGAACTACCGCCAGTTGGTGAGCAGTGTCTAACGTTTGACCAGCCTCTTTTAATTCCATTGCGACATTTGGATCGGCTTCTGATTCCCCAGGAGTTAGGTTGTACCCCATCTCGCCCAAGGAATAAAACCCGCAATGAGTTGTTTGCTCAAACCCTCTCTTTCAAAGGCAATCATCCTGTAGTGACTTTAGTGGAAAAGGTCTACAACACTGGTGTTAAACTCACTCAAGCAGCTATGGCAGAAATTGAAAAGCAGATTAATCGACTGCCTAATCTCCAAAAATGGTTTATTGAAATTAGTGGAAAATCGTCTTAGTTATAGGATCGTTTATTTCTTGGTAGTCTCTTATATGAATTCCCTTGATCGCAAATTATTTAGAGACTTATGGCACGTACGGGGACAGGTAATCGCGATCGCATTTAACATTTATCTTTAATTTAGTCAGATTAGCTTTTCGGCATGGCAGATATAATCGCTCTCAGAGCTTTATTAACCTCTTCAGAAGTTCTGAAGATTTCTGCAACGTCGGCTTCTAATTTAACAGTAATGGTTTTATCTACAGAGGCTGCAAAACGATTAGGTTGTGCTTGACTATAATCAAAATTATATTCAGGAAGCAAATCCTCTTCTAAATCTCGCTCATTATTAAAATTATGCATGTTGCTCATAGTCTTGACTTTCTTTCTTAGTTGTTAGACGTGCGCTAATTATACGAATACGATCGTTTCTTTCGGTAAAGCAAACTAACAAAAGACGGTAATTGCGATCGTGTCCAATAATAATTTCTCTTTCTTCGTCCACTGAATGCCATACATCATCAAAAATCAAGGCTAAAGGATCGTCAAAAACAGTTGTAGAGGTCTCAAAATCTATACCGTGTTTTTTTATGTTGAGTTTAGCTTTTCCCTCATCCCATTCAAACTGTAAATTCATATTTGTGATTCTAACTTATTTAACTTATTTCCCGATTATCCTTACTTTCAATGTATTCATTATCATTAGCAATTACGTAAAGATTCATTCCTCTAAAATATATACAAATCTGTTCAGCCAAATCCATTTAAACTGAGACATGAATTCACTCGATCGCAAATTATTTAGAGACTTATGGCACGCACGGGGACAGGTAATTGCGATCGCTCTAGTTGTTGCCTGTGGTATTGCTAGCTTTGTGATGGCGAGGAGTGCCTATACATCTTTAACTCTGACTCAAAATACTTACTACAATGAATATCATTTTGCCCAGGTATTTGCCTCCCTCAAACGCGCACCAGAAGCTTTAAAAACCCAGATTGCAGATATCCCAGGAGTAGCCCAAACTCAGACCCGTATCGTGGTAGACGTTACCCTGGATGTTCCAGACTTGCCCGAACCAGGTACAGCAAGACTTATTTCGATTCCCGAACAACGAGTTTCGATGCTTAATGAGCTTTATATTCGTCAAGGAAGATATATCGAACCAGGAAGAGGTAATGAAGTATTAGTTAGTGAAGCTTTTGCCGAAGCGAATAAATTGCAGTTGGGGGATAGCCTTGGGGCGATTATTAATGGGCGTTGGGAACAGTTACAGATAGTGGGAATTGCCCTTTCTCCCGAATATGTTTACGAAGTACGAGGGGCAGGGGAATTGTATCCCGATAATAAACGGTTTGGCATTATTTGGATGGGTCGAGATGCTTTGGGAAAAGCCTACGATCTTGATGGGGCATTTAATAACGTTAGTCTTTCTTTGAGTCCTGGGGCAAAAGAAATTGAAGTGATTACCCAATTAGATCGACTGTTGGCGCGTTACGGTGGTTTGGGTGCTTATGGTAGAGACGATCAATTTTCTCATCAGATTCTCTCCGACGAGATTAAGGGTTTAGAAATTATGGCGACGATGTTGCCTTCTATCTTTTTAGGGATTGCTGCTTTTTTACTACACGTGGTACTTTCTCGGTTGGTTAGTACTCAAAGAGAACAGATAGCTGTGCTGAAGGCTTTTGGCTACATAATCTTACTATTGGACTTCATTATCTCAAATTTGTCCTAATTATTGTTACTGGTGGTTCTTGTTTAGGAATTATCGTGGGTTTGTGGTTGGGTAGAGGACTCACTCAAATTTACACTCAGTTTTATAAATTTCCCCTGCTGCGCTTTGATTACAGTCCTAGAGTGTTAGCTACTGCTACTATCGTCAGTTATGCTGCTGCGGCGATCGCTTCTTTTTTGGCAGTAAATAAAGCGGTTTCCTTACCTCCTGCCGAAGGAATGCGTCCCGAACCTCCTGTGCAATTCAAACCAACAATTATTGAAAGATTGGGCTTGCAGCGTTTCTTTTCTCCTGTGGGGAGAATTATTCTACGTAGGATTTGCTGGAAAACTTTGAACCATTGAGCTAAAAAAGGTTACAGCCATTCTGGCGTGAAGAAAAAGTTAGGTTGAGGGGGCGCAAAAGCCCTAAAATTGGTAAAAACCCTTTGCACTTATCTAAGCTAGAACAGATGTACCGCAAAGCTAACCAGTCTGAGCCCACCCCAGAAAATTTTGAATTGCCCTTTTCAGGAAAGCTGTCCCCAGATAATCGGTGGGTAATCATGGCGGAATTAATTCCCTGGGGGGAGTTTGAAGCAGAATATGCCGAAAAATTCTCAGAAAAAATGGGTGCGAATCTCTAAACCCTTTCGGATGGCATTGGGGGCATTAATTATTAAAGAAACACTTGGTCTTTCCGACAGAGAAACAGTACAACAAATTAAGGAGAACCCTTACCTACAGTATTTTATAGGGATGTCAAACTATAGCAATGATTCCCCATTTGAAGCATCAATGATGGTTTATTTTAGAGAAAGAATTAAGATGGATTTTGTCAAAAAAATCAACCTAAAAATGGTAAAAGATTTCCAACAAGGATCAGAAGAAACAGAAACAGAAACAGAAACAGAAACAGAAACAGAAGAAACGGAACTGACGGAAGTAAAAAATAGAGGAAAGTTAATATTAGATGCTACTGCTGCGCCTGCTGACATAACTTATCCTAATGATTTAGGCATATTAAATCAAACCAGAAAACAAGCCGAAAAAATCATAGATGCTCTCCATGAAAAACGGAAAAATAAGCTTGATAAAAAGCCAAGAACTTATAGAAAAAAAGCAAGAAAAAGTTATTTAAAAATAGCTAAGAAACGGCGCGTATCTCGAAAAGAAAGAAGGGATGCTATCTTCAAACAACTACAATATATCAAAAGAAATTTGTCTCATATAGACAATTTAATTAATTCAGGAGCTTCCTTAAGCAGCCTGAGTCCAAGAAAATATAAAATGTTGTTAGTAATAGCAGAAGTTTATCGCCAGCAATTTTGGATGTATGAGAATGAATCAAACAGAATAGACGATAGAATTGTGAGTGTAACTCAACCTCATATCCGACCTATAGTGAGAGGAAAAGCAGGAAAACCTGTAGAGTTTGGGGCAAAACTTTCAGTAAGTTGTTTTGATAACTATGTATTTTTAGACCATCTAAGTTGGGATAACTTTAATGAATCAAGGGACTTACAAACACAAGTAGAAGCCTATAAAAACTTCACTGGATACTATCCTAACTCTGTTCATGTCGATAAAATTTATCGAACCAGAGCTAATCGAGCATGGTGTAAAGAAAGAGAAATTAGAATTAGTGGTCCACCATTAGGAAGAAAGCCTAAAAATGTTAGTAAAGAGACTAAAAAACAAGCTCAAGAAGATGAAAGATTTCGTAATGCTATTGAAGGAAAATTCGGTCAAGCTAAGAGACGTTATGGTCTTAATTGTATCATGACTAAACTTTCTGAAACTTCGGAAACTTGTATTGCAATTACTTTTTTAGTAATCAATCTTTCTACCCTGCTCAGGCAGGTTTACCGTCTTTTTTTGTCCTTATTTCTGAATATATCTAAATTAGGCTTTTTTTTTGACTATTCTATTATCAAAGCTGATATTAAAGCATAGTTTTTAACAGACAAACTTATCTTTTAAACAAGGTAATTCTTGTAAATTTTTTAGGTTACTTTTCATTAGCGATTACCTTATGTAGCTTTGAGAGAAATCAGTGCCGAAAATCTCAAGATTATGACTTATTTCTTAGTAGCTTTTGCCTGCATTATTACTTTTAGCGTGGTCTATAATTCTGCTCGTATTGCCTTATCTGAAAGAGGCAGAGAATTAGCCAGTCTGCGAATTATTGGTTTTACCAAAGCCGAAGTAGCTTTTATTTTGCTGGGAGAACAAGCAATTTTGATTTTGTTAGCGATTCCTGTCGGTTATGTAATCGGCTATGGTTTAGCAGCCTTGATGTCCTCGGCATATAATTCCGAACTTTATCGTTTGCCGTTAGTGATTAGATATTCAACAACATCTAATCGACGTTCACCATTTTCGTATTTAGAAACAAAAGACTGAGGACGATTTAATCCTGTAGCTACAGCTTGCTGTGTCAATCCAGCCTGCTTACGTTCAGCAATTAGATAGTTGAGAAAAGTTTTATATTCTTCTCCAAAAATAGAACTCAAAAACTTAAAGCCCCGATAGTGGTTCATCGGCTACTTTAAAACCCATCTTGGAATAATCCCAAAATAGGATATTGTTCTAAGTCTAGTTATCTAATTAGGGACTCATCATCTCAAAAACTTACTGCGTAAGCTATTCCAACAACCAACCAAATAACTCACCTAAAGTTAACTGAAACGACTTAGCAAAATCGGGGACGGGTAAAACATCGTTAGCAGCTTCAAAAAATGCGGGTTGTTGCTTGGGGTAATAAGCAAATATAGATTGTTCGCTAGGATCGATAAGCCAGCCTAACTGTGTCCCATTATCCAAGCAGTGCAGAATGTTAAATTCAGTTGCAGAATGCTTCAACGCTTAGTTGTATTTTAAATGCAGATATTTAAGCCTTTCTCGATCGCATTTTCCTCATAGTTGTTCTCTATTCTAGAAAATACCACCAGTGACTTATCTATCTACTAAGCAATGATCGATAAACCATCCACACCAACTGAGTTTACTCAAGAGGAAGCAGCACCGATCCCCAAAGTAAAAAGGCGACTGGGAAAAAATTTGTGGCGACGTTTGCCCTACGTTTTAGGTGGATTGGGTACAGTGGCGATACTGGTTTGGGCATTTCTTCCCTCATCCATCCTTGTTGACGTAGCAGAAGTAAAACGGGGTGATGTGCGGGTGACTGTGGACGAAGAAGGAGAAACTCGCATTCGCAAACGTTATGTCGTTTCTGCTCCTGTAGCTGGCAGATTGGCGAGAATAGAGTTAGATGAGGGCGATCGCGTTACTAAAGGAGAGATCGTTGCTCGAATAGATCCTTTAGCTTTAGAATCTGATGTTCGGGAAGCTCAGGCTAGATTGCGTCAGTGGCAAGCAGAAAAGAAAGGCGTAGAAACCCAACGTCCGAAACGAGAAGCGATTGCCCAAGCTGAAGCCAGAATTAGGGCAGCAGTAGCCAAACAAAAAGAGTCACAGGCTATGGTAGAGCAAGCCAAAGCAGCTTTAGAACAGGCAAAACGCGATCGCGATCGCGATCGGCAACTATACACGGATGGAGTGATTTCTCGCCAACGGAAAGAACGAGCAGAGTTAGAAGCAATTACTAAAACCAGAGCCTTAGAAGCTCAACAAAGAATAACCGATAGTGCAGCAGCAGAAGTTAATGCAGCCCAAGAAGCTCTCTCGATTCTCCGCGCCGAACAGCAAGATCCAGATTATTTATTAGATGTTTATGATGCTCGGATTGCCAGCGTAGAGGCAGAATTAGCCAAATTAACTGACGATGCCCAACGGACTAATATTATTTCACCCATTGATGGTTATGTATTTCGAGTCAACCAGAAAAGTGCCAAATATATCGAGGCAGGAACACAATTACTGGAATTAGGTAATCCTCAAGATCTAGAAATCGTCGTCGATTTACTGTCTTCTGATGTGGTGAAAGTAAAACCTGGTGCGACTATGTTTGTCGAACATTGGGGAGGTGAATCGACTCTTCAGGCAAAGGTTCGGCATATAGAACCTTCGGCGTTTACCAAAGTTTCAGCTTTAGGAGTAGAAGAACAACGAGTTAATGTAATTGCCGATTTTGTTGGTGCTGAAATACCTCTAGGCGATCGCTATAGAGTAGAAACAAAAACTGTGGTTTGGTCGGGAGAAGATGTTTTAGTTGTCCCTCTGAGTGCTTTATTTCGCTGCAATGAAGATAGCCGTATCGTATCAAATACCTGGTGTACTTTTGTAGTGGGAGACAATCGAGCTAAAAAACGTCAGCTAGAAGTAAGTCAACGTAGTAATTTTGAGGCAGTAATACAGGCTGGATTACAACCAGGAGAAAAAGTCATTCTTCATCCTACAGAGCAAATCCAAGCAGGAACTAAAGTTAAGGCACTGCGGTAATATCGACGATGAATTACAAAAATGAACGCTTCAGATGGGTTTGATAAGGCAGGGGGCAGAGGGCATCAGAAATTATTGTCTTTATATACTTTACTCATCTGTAGCAAACAATCGAGTATTTCATCTAACCACTAACCAAATTCGCCTTACAACAGAATCAATAACTGATAGGGTTCTAGAACTAGTTCTTTCACGGCAGATCTCGTTTTACCCGAAACCAAATCCGTTAGAATCTTGCGCATTCCCAACCACCTCAACTGTTTGCCCGCAATCGTCTGGTCTTGTTGACTAAAGTTAGCCAAAACTAAAACGTTTTGCCCTTGATGATGGCGAAAATAACCCAAAATGCGATCGCTACCAGTTTCGATAAATTCGGTTTTGGCACGGCTGAAGGCGCGATTTTGTTGGCGAATTTGAATGAGTTTGAGTAATCCGAGATAGATCCGCCCTGGTATGCTATCACTGTCTTTTCTTCGCTCTGCCAACTCCCAATTAAATGCCGAACGATGCACCCAACGGCTGTCACCCTCTTTTGCGGGAGACTCGACATAGGTATAGTCATTTAAAGTTCCCAGTTCATCGCCTAAATAAATGAGGGGAATACCGCCAATAGTTAAGATAATTCCATGTAATAGTAAGATGCGTCGAATTGCCAAGTCAATTTTTACAGGATCGCTACCATTAGTCGAGTTTTCCAAACCACAGAGAGATGCCGTAGTACCAACGATGCGGGCTTCTCCTGTTTCGGGCTTTTCTTGAAATGTCAAACCTTTGGCAAAGCTATCTTCAAAGCCAGCGGTATAAAATTCAGTCAAAAATCGGCGATGACCATCGGGGTCGATCGCCAAATCTTGCATATCGTCATTGGAAATACCCCAACCAATATCATCGTGACAGCGAATATAGTTCACCCAAGCACAACCTTCTGGTAGAGCAAATCTTTTGTGCGTACCATAGCGCAGTAGCCGAACGTCTTGAACCGCTAGGGCATTCCAAAGTAGTGCCATCAACTGCGGATTATATGACAGAGGGCATTCTTCTTTACTGACATAGCGAACAACCTCGTCAGGATGCACGATTGCTTCGGATTTGAAGGTCATTGCGGGGGCAGCGATTTTGACTAGAGCGTTGAACGCCTGAATTAAAAGGTGTGCTTCGGGTAGATTTTCACAACTCGTCCCTAATTTTTTCCACAAGAACGCCACTGCATCCAATCGCAAGACTTCTACACCAACATTAGCCAGAAACAGCATTTCTTCTGCCATCCGACCAAAAACAATCGGATTCTCGTAATTTAGATCCCATTGGTAATTACAAAAGGTAGTCCAAACCCATTGGCGAATTTGGTTTCGGTAGGTAAAGCAGCCTGGATGTTCGTCAGGAAATACCGAATTGACGGTTTTTTCAAATGCATCGGGCTGTTCTCGGTCGGGGTACATCCGATAGTATTCTTGATAGTCTATATCTCCTGCCATTGCCCGTTTTGCCCATTCGTGTTCGTCGGAAGTGTGGTTAAAGACAAAATCAATGACTAAACTGATGCCATGATGTCTTAATTCGTTAGCTAGCTGAGTTAACTCTTCTATTGTTCCTAAAGCTGGGTTGACCTCTCGATAGCTGCTGATGGCATAACCGCCGTCGTTATCGCCTTCGGGTGTTTTGAACAAAGGCATTAAATGTAGATAGGTAATGCCCAACTCCGTTAAATAAGGAATGCGATCGCGAATTTCCTGAAGATTGCCAGCAAACAAATCGACATAGCACATAGCCCCTACCATCCGATGAGACTGATACCAATGAGGATCTGCTTGGCGCATTACATCGAGAGCTTTAAGATCGTCTGGTCTAGCCAACCACATTTTAGTAGAGATCGCCAGAATACTTTCTAGATGATAAAAAAAATCATAGCGATCGCTGTAAAGTTGATAAAGCAATTGGAATAAACGGGGAAAATGAATCTTTACCCGTTCCACGTAACCCTGCCATTCCTCGCCCTCGACCTGGTTTGCAAAACGTTCTGTTAATCTAGGTAGCAAACGCGATAGAGAAGTTGCACTTTGTTTTTCCCAAGTATCGACTCGATCCATAGCTTTAATAATAGATATTTTGTTTTGACAGAAAATGGACGACTCAAAACCTAAAACATGGTTGAGATACGATCGCATTTTTCTCATAGTTGTTTCCTATTCTAGAGATAGGGAAAGTTCTATTAGAAAATAAAGAGGTTTGAAATGAAAGATGACAAAGGGAAAGAAATAGTCACAAATATCGCTCCCGAAACAGTTTTTTGGAGTTTGATAGCCCTCATACTCGGAACTCTTTTAATCGTAGGCTTTCTTTACGTTTGAAAGAAAAAGCCTAACAAGACTTATTGTCACCTAAACCATAATCCGTCAGAAAATCATCAGTGTTTTTTTAGAGGGGATTTAAGCTTTTTATACCTCACAGGTTCCTCATATTATTAACCTAATTTAATAGCATCAAAGTTTCTCGGTTTTGAGCAGCAGAAAAAAAGCTGGAAAATTTGAGGAACAAGATGAATCTAAAAGAAAAAACTGAGACAGGCAGTAACTAAACAAGACAAAGTTAAATATTATCTGCGATTCACTTACTTTTTTGTCAATCTTTCTATGAGGCAATGTAATCATGAGTTATGCCGACCGAGAAAAAAAACCAGCAGCAAATCCTTCTAGTGATGACAACGGACAAGTTGCTTCTGGGGTTCGAGCCAATCAACGGAACGAAAGTAACAAGTCCCTTAAAAAACGATTAGGAGCTGGTTTTAGGGTAGACGACGATGGAGTTGCTAATAACTACCCGATTGAAACTAAAATGTCTGAAGCAGAGTATCCTTCTCCTAAACAACAGAAAAACTATATCTTTTTGGGAGCAGCAGCAATCCTGTTTACTACCTTAATAGTCTGGATTGCTTTTGTGGTCAGCTAAGGGTAAATTTATGCAGTTGAGATAGTAAAGATACTCAACATCAATCGTGCAGCCTAATAACTTCTTCTCCTTAGACCAAGTAATCGATTGCCAGCCTTTGATCGTCGCTTCTAAAACTTTTTTGAAGTATCGGATTAATTGAAAATACTCGGTAGATAGATTACTACTAAGCCCAAAATACCTGCACCAACAAGATAATAAGTAAGGGGCAATAGTACCTTGCGAATTAGTAAACCCTCACAACCGCTTAAGCCAACGGTAGCTGAAGCTGCGACCACGTTAGATACGCAAATCATATTACCCGCAGCAGCACCAATACCCTGTAGAGCAACAACTACTGCCCCAGAAACACCAATTTTAGCAGCTACGCCAAACTGAAACAGGGAAAACATCATATTGCTGACGGTGGCACTCCCAGCAATAAACGAACCCATCGCACCAATAGCAGGAGCAAAAAATGGGTAGCTAGAACCAGCTAAATCAGCAACACCTTCGGCTAGGGTAACGGGCATACTAGCAAGACCAGATCCGTTGAAGCCAGAGTTGATAAACACCCGCGCCATCGGTACTGCCGCAGCCAGAACTAGGGCTGTTCCTGCAAGAGTGGAAACCGAGTTGGAAATTGCTCTGATGGTTGCGCTCGTTTTCATACGGTGGAGAAAATAAGTTGCGCTCGCCACCAAGATAAATACTGTTCCTGGTAGATAAAAAGGCTGAGAACTAATGTTGATTTCTGTTCCTAGTACGCTAACGAAATTTAAGTTGATTATCTTAAGTAGTTTCTGAAATGGTAAAAATGGCAGCCTAGACAACATTAGCAATAATCCCACCAAAACATAAGGTAGCCAGGCTGTTAATAACCCTATTCGCCCTGCATCATTACTAACAGCAGCTTGCAAACTACCCGACCATCCATCCTCCCAAGCTTCTACTGGAGGAAAATCCCAGACTTGTTTGGGAGTTAAAAACTTTCTTTGGGCTGCGGTAACGACGATCGCTAAACCAACTAGCCCACCAATTAAAGAAGGAAATTCTGCCCCCAACAAAACCGCCGTCAAAGTAGCAGGAATTGTAAAAGCCAACCCCGCAAATAGAGCAAACCAGCCGACCTCTAAACCTTCCCACCAGGATTTATTCCGACCAAAATAGCGAGTCAGACAACACACCATAAACAAGGGGATAAGAGTGCCAACGATGCTATTTAAAACTCCGATCCTAATTACAATTAGCTGGAAATATTCAGTATAGGTATAGACTTGTTTTGCCATATAATTATCTACTATCGCCGCTCCTTCCAGCCCCGTATTGATACCCAATAAAACTGGAATACCTACCGCACCAAACACAACTGCCGTACTGTTGGCAATCAGAGCGGTCGTTACCGCAGCTAAAGCAGGGAAACCAAGAGCCACTAATAAAGGACTACACACAGCAGCAGGAGTACCAAAGCCCGAAGCACCCTCAAGGAAGCTTCCAAACAGCCAAACAATGATTATTGCCTGAATGCGCCTGTCAGGGGAAATGCCCAACAGTCCTTGGCGAATAGTGGCGATCGCTCCCGACTCTCGTAAGATGTTAAGCAGTAGAATCGCACCAAAGATAATGTACAGAATCTCTGCTGCCATAACCAAGCCTTGAATAGTAGAAGCTGCCAGTACAGAGAAAGAAACTCGCCAGATCGATAGAGCGATCGCCGTAGTTACCAAATAAGCTAGGGGCATTGCCCGTTTAGCTGACTGTCGGGCAATTACCAACAATAAAAAGACCGTCAAAATCGGGGCTAAAGCGAGTAAACAGTAAACTGCTAGTTCCATTGGTTTAAAGCGATTAAAGATGCTTATTGTAAATCATCGGTTATGTCTAACTACCAACCCTGTTTAAATTAAAGTACTGACCCATGTATTGAAATTTGATATTCATGTTGTTCCTCTCCCGACTTAAGTTTTGGCTAATAATTGCCTTGGCTTTGGGTTCGATTTATATTTCTTCTTTATTAATTGCTCAAACTGCTACCAATCCAGCCGAGACAAAATCGACATCCATAATTTTTAAAGACACATCTAGTTTTTTTTCTTATCTGTCTGGTTTGACTGATTTTGCTGCCAAGCCATCTGCCCAGTGGATTTGGCTTGATGGTCGTCGATTGTTTCAAGTTACCGCACTAGAAGATTATCTGCCAAAACGAGTACAGCAAATTGAGAGTAACCTGGCTGCAATTAGTAACGTTTATTTTCAAAGCAGCAGCAACGATCTCAAGGTAGATCTAGTTATTCTTAAAGGCTCGCCAACAATTGAAATTAACGATCGCTATTTATTAACCGTCACCGAACTAGATGCCGAACTTTTGGGGATCGACACCACAACTTGGGCAAAACAGTTGAGCCAAACTCTGCGACAGGCATTGATTAGAGCCAAGCAAGAGAGGCAGCCCGATTATTTAAAGCGTCAAGGCGCAATTTCCTTGGGGATTATGTTTGCCGTAGCCATAGTAAATTGGCTGTTAACCAAGCTTAGATGGCGTATCCATCCTCACAAACCCCAAGACTCTTGGGTAATTATTACCGATGCAAAGACTAAGAAACAATATCAAAACAATTTTCAGGCGATCGAAGAAAGGTTACTGTTCTACTTTCAAATTTTGCTTTGGCTAGGGGGCATTTTAGGATGTTCCAATTTGTTTCCTTACACTCGACCTCTTCAGGTATGGTTGCTTGCAGGATTGAAAATTCCTTTGAAAATTGGACTGATTATTTTAGGCACGTACTTTGTCATCCGTCTCAGTCATACTTTAATCGATCGCATCGTTTCTTCCATTAAAATCAATCCTTTTCTCTCTCCAGTATCCTCCCAAAGATCCCAGCTACGAATTGCGACTATCTTTAGCGCGATTCAGTGGATAATGATTATTGGTTGGATAATTGTTGGCTCAATGGTGGGCTTAATTTTATTTGGGGTTAATTTAGCACCACTAATAGCAGGAGCAGGATTATTAGGCGTGGCAGTATCTTTGGCTTCTCAAAATCTGCTCAAAGATACCATTAACGGTTTTTTGATTGTGCTTGAAGACCAATACGGCATCGGCGATTTTATTGATACAGGAACTTGGTCGGGAGTAGTAGAAGGACTCAATTTGAGAATTACGCAACTCCGCAATCCTGAAGGTCAATTAATCACTATTCCCAACAGTCAGATCGGGGCAGTAGCCAACCTAACTAAAAGCTGGTCGCGGGTCGATCTTAACGTTCCCATTGACTACAATACCGATACCTTAACCGCCATCGAGATCATCGAAACAACTGCCGTAGAAATGAGTCGAGATCCTCAATGGCAATGGCAGATTCTAGAAACTCCTAAAGTCATGGGTGTTGATGACTTTAGCGATCGCGGATTAATCATCAAAATCTGGATTAAAACCCAACCTGCTCAACAATGGAAAGTAGCAAGAGAATTTAGGTTGCGCCTTAAGCTGGCTTTTGACAAGGCAGGAATATCAATATCTGTTCCCCAACAAAATATTTCACTTCGCAATAATTTAACCTAAAACTTTAAAAGTCAGGAAGTTTACCAGAACCTGCCTTGTCACAATTTCCTCAAAATGTTTCTCTATAAATTTAAGACATAGACAACCGAATTACGAATCGGCTTACTTAAATTCCCAAGAGAATAATTATGTTAAACAAAATTTTAGTAGCAATAGATATCACTGACACCAACAAAACCATTTTCAAGACGGCTTTATCTCTGGCAAAAACGACTGGAGCTAAGTTGATGCTGTTAAATATCATTGCCCCCGATAAAAACAATTATCCTAATCCTTTTATCTATTCGGGTTATGAATACGGTCTGATGGATGAGTCTCTGGTCGCAATTTATCAGCAGCAGTGGGACAAATTCAAACAAAAAGGAATGGATACATTGCGATCTTTAACAGAAGAAGCTGCTACTGTAGGGGTTAAAGCTGAATATAGCCAGGACTTTGGTAATCCTGGGCGTACTATCTGTGACTCGGCTCTCGATTGGTCTGCGGATTTAATTTTAATCGGTAGTAGGGGTTTAACTGGTGCCAAAGAAATGTTTCTGGGTAGCGTCAGCAATTATGTGACCCACCATGCCCCTTGCTCGGTTTTAATTATGCGCGAAACTAATAATTTGAGTCCTGATTTATCTCAGCAAGAGCAATCAGAATTAGTTTCGTCTAATGACTAGTTGGCATGTTTGCGTCAATCATAGCTTTAACCTTGACGATAAATTAGAAATTAGTTGCTGATTAATGCAGGTGTTTTGTTCACTAGTAAGTTCTGTAGATAGATTAGGGCGATCGCTCTATAGATTGTTTCAAATCAAGTGCTTAAATTTCTTACCAGAAAGATTATCAAAATTTTTAATCAGCCAGTTGCTCTAAAAACTGTTCTCGGTTAATCTCGATTTCCTCACCGCCAACATAACCTACCAACAAAAACCAGGCTAACGGTGTTCCAAATCAGGCTAGCCTTTAAGCTTATGCGGGGACTGAGCTTGCTAAACAATCGACTGGCAAGTATCGGCATCATAATTCAGTCTAAGAAGTCATGGCTAATAAAATTTTAGGTTAAAACATTTTAACTACGCCAAAATTCAAACAAGCACTAGATTATTTTGCCCTCACACAACTTCCTCAAATTCTTGGCTTATTCTGAAGCTCAAATTGACTCTAGTAAATATTACATAGGCTTTACAGGAGATTACTATTATGAATAGCAAACCAATGACTTACGGTGCAATTGGCTTTATTTCAGGAATAGTTCTAGTTATTCTCATCGGTTTTATCGGTATGTCTGGGATGATGTGGTTTGGTAGAGGCAGAATGATGGACGGTTGGTTTGGTAGCAGATTCAATAACTGCAATTATCCTCAACTACCGCAAAATCAAGGCGGCTCTAAATAAATAATTTCTTGCTTTGATTTAATTATTCAGTACCAATATTCAAGACTAAATTGGTTTTATTGCCCAGTTAACAGACTCTCTCTTAATTAACCAATTAACCTAAAAGCGTTAGTTAATCATGACTACCCATCCACCGATTTGGTCTTTAAATGCCGAGGAAGCCTATGTATCTCTAGCTACTTCCGCCCAAGGACTTGCCGATAGTGAAGCTGATGTTAGATTGAAACAGTATGGTGCAAACGAATTACCCGAACCGCCTCGTCGCTCTTTGCTACTGCGGTTTCTCGATCAGTTGACTCACTTTATGGCACTGCTGCTGTGGGTGGCTGGTATACTTGCTTTTGTTTCCGACACTCCAGAATTGGGTTGGGCAATTTGGGCGGTAATTTGGATCAACGCCATCTTTAGCTTTTCTCAGGAGTTTCAAGCCGAAAAAGCTTTAAATGCCTTAAAAAAAGTCCTGCCCGCTCAAGCTAAAGTTTATCGCAGCGGTATTTTACAGACCATTCCCGCCCGCGAGTTGGTGCGTGGTGATGTGATTCAATTAGAAGAAGGCGATCGCATTTCTGCCGATGCTCGTTTAGTGGCTGCGGAAAGCTGTTATGTTGATGTTTCCGTCCTCACGGGGGAGTCTCTACCAGTCAATCGTCATGCCCGTCCCGTGCGTCCCCGTCCAGTTATACCAATGCGTAATGGTACGCCGTTAATGCACCCTGGGGAAGATGCTTTACAAGAACAGGTTAAGACCTGCCGAAATTGCTAACTTGGTCTTGGCAGGTTCGACAGTAGCTTCTGGAAGAGCTACGGGGGTAGTTTACGCCACAGGAGAGCGAACCGAATTCGGTCACGTCGCCCATTTAACTACCACAGTCAAACGCGAACCCAGCACTCTAGAAGTTCAGATTGCCAGGATCGTGCGGTTTATTACTGCCCTAGCAATTAGCATGGGTGCAATTGTCTTTCTCCTTACTTATTTTCTAGTAGGCATGGAAGCCAAAGAAAGCTTTATTTTTGCCATTGGCATTATTGTCGCTTTTGTTCCTGAAGGACTCTTACCTACGGTTACTTTGTCTTTAGCAATGGGAGTACAGCGGATGGCAAAATCCAATGCCCTAGTCCGTCGTCTCTCGGCAGTAGAAACCTTAAGCGCGATTACAGCTATTTGCACCGATAAAACGGGGACTTTAACTAAAAATGAGATGACCGTTCGTAGTCTCTGGCTGCCAAGTAAAACGGCGGATGCTTATATTGAAGTTACGGGGGCAGGATACGAACCCACGGGAGAAGTGACAGTTACTGCTGAGAGTCACGCACAGGAACAAGTTCGGTTACTTTTAGCTGGTGCATCCCTCTGTTCTAATGCCCGTCTAGTTCATCTTACTCAACCGAGTCGCTGGCAAGAAATTGGCGATCCTACCGAAGCAGCATTGCTAGTGGCAGCAATTAAGGCAGGGTTAGAACCAGAAGCATTACAAAGTCAATCTCCCCGACTGCGAGAAGTCCCTTTTGATTCTCGTCGTCGGATGATGAGCGTGGTGTTAGATTGGCATTCGCAACTATGGAAAAACGAACATCCTTATATCTGCTTTACTAAAGGCGCACCCCTAGAAGTTTTGCGTCACTGTAATTGGATTTTGCAAGACGAGCGGACTCAAGAACTAACTCAGAGCGATCGCGCTGAAATAATCGCAGCCAATGATAACTTAGCCCGTCAGGGTTTTCGCGTTTTGGGGGTTGCTGCCCGTAAAGGAGAAAGAGAACTGTTAGAGAAGACCTCAGCACAACTAGAGCAAGACCTAACCTTTATTGGTTTAGTAGCCATGTTCGATCCGCCCCGCGAGCAAGTTAAAGAGGCGATCGCCAGCTGTCATCAGGCGGGAATTTCGGTAACGATGATTACAGGAGACTATGGTTTAACCGCCGAAGCGATCGCCCTTAATATTGGTTTAGTAAATGGTAAAGCCAGGGTAGTTACAGGAGAGGGATTAGGACATTTATCAGAGGCGCAACTGCGTCAATTAATCCATCATCGCCGAGATCAACTTGTCTTTGCCCGCGTGATGCCCGAACAAAAACTGCGAATCGTTCAGGCTTATGAAAGTCTCGGTCATGTAGTGGCAGTTACGGGAGATGGAGTTAACGATGCCCCCGCTTTAAAAGCTGCCAATATCGGTATTGCGATGGGAATGAGCGGTACAGATGTCGCCCGCGAAGCTGCCGATATCGTGTTGCTAGATGATAATTTTGCCACTATTGTCAGTGCGATCGAGCAGGGAAGAGGGGTTTATCAGAATATTCGCAAGTTTATGACCTATATCCTGGCTTCTAATGTTGCCGAGATTGTCCCGTTTTTAGCCATGGTAATCTTTAAAATTCCTCCTGCCTTAGTCGTGCTACAAATTCTGGCGATCGATCTAGGTACAGATATGATTCCTGCTCTAGCATTGGGCGCAGAAAAACCAGAAAAAGGAATTATGCAGCAGCCTCCTCGTAAAAAGTCGCAACCCCTCCTCGATCGCTCTCTCTTAGCTCGTGCCTATGGTTTTTTGGGTTTAATCGAAGCGGTGTTGGGAATGAGTGCCTTTTTAGCCGTCTGGTGGAGCTATGGCTATAGCTTTCCTGAATTACAAGGAGTGAGTGGAGCAATTTTATCCCATTCAGCCGATCCTACAGTTAGAGCAATTTATCAACAGGCTACTACTGCTACTCTTGCTACGATCGTCGCCTGTCAGGATGGTAATGTGTTTGCCTGTCGTTCTGAGAGAACTTCGATTTTTAAATTAGGATTCTTGAGTAATCGTTTAATTTGGTTGGGTATTGCTACGGAGTGGATTTTAATTCTCTGTATTATTTTTCTCAAGCCTTTGGAAAATATCTTTGCTACTACACCCCTGGAGATTTGGCAGTGGCTATTACTGCTTGTCTGTCCGCCCATTTTGTTGGGGGCTGAAGAACTACGTAAACGCTTTTTCCGTCGCCGAATCAAAACTTAATCCCCGATCTAGAAAATTAAATGAATTATTCTCGATGACGATAACGCTCGAATATTTTCACAATTCTCAGAATTACCAGACTCAGCAACGCCACTATGTTTAATCAAAATTAATAGCTACTTTAAATCTTATCTAGCTTTATCTCATAAGTTCCTCAACTTATTTACTTAGTCTTAAAGTAGCAGTTATTAAGGATAATTTTCTTATGAAAGTTAGAGAAGAAGGCAAAACAACCATAAAATTCCCTGTTCAGAAATATTTCAGACAAATATTTTCTAACTCTGCCTATGTGACTATTATTAACCCTCTCAAATTTTGGCGCGAATACAGAGTTGAACATCTAGAAAGCTGCTACGAATACAATTTGACTCTACTTTTAGAACGTTGTCAGAAAAAAGAATGTCTGCCATCTAAACCAAATCAGAAGAACGATTCTGTCTGGGGAGAAAAATGTCGTACTTTACCATTTGAGCAACAAAACCGAAACGTGATTTTAATATCTCAGCCAAATTGCGAGCTAAAATATCGTGGTGTCAGCTATTGTGCCAACAGCATATATATGTCTAGTCAAGCTGGGATTAATATAAAGGACAATCACCAAAGCTCAACTCAGCCAGAGATATCACTCGATTCAAGTGGTCAAGATAATCCAAAAACATCAAATAGTATTTAGATATTGCGAAAAACTTAAAAGCTAAATATCAATACGAATCTGACTGGTGTATTTTTTGATATGTTTAGTTTGTTCGGGATAAGACATAGTGTTAGTTATCATTTGGCTCATGTTTAAATTTCTCGGTTGAATTGAATAATATTGAGTTTCTGTCCTTAAGTTAGAAATTAAAATTGAGGAATTTGTGAGAAGCTCTCAGATAAGCTAAATACCAGGCAAGAAATGCAGTTGTTCATCTGAATGATAGCGATCGCTCCTTAAGAAGAATCACTTGAATACTTAGAGTCCAGGATGATGGAATCGCTGTCTTGCCCATCGCTTGATTCCTTTGGTTGACAAGACAGGTTGATGCCGATCGAAAATGCGATAAGCTGCTAATTTTATGCGGTCATTAATCAGAAACCATACCAGAGCATAGAGCCAAACCAACAACGCCCAATTCCAACCAATTGGAGCCATTAACAATCCATAAACAGTAATAACAGTGGCGATCGCTTGAGTGACCAATACCGCTCCTAATAATTTGGACTTTGGACAAAACAAAAGAGAGTTCGCGATTCATGTTCGCGAACTTAGTCCCAAAAGAAGGGGCAACAGAAGTGAGAAGATTGATCCTGGGTTTGTTCAAACCGATTTCAATCTACATCTATTACCGATGCCCCAAAACAACTATAATCAATTTCAACAAGAGTTCCAGCAGTTTCGAGAAAAGTTGTATCAAAGTTTTAACTACAGACGAGATACAGTAATGGATTTAGTTGATGCCAGATCTGCCAATACCACCGCGCGTTCGCCAGTTGAACTGAGTCTTTCACCTCTATTCCCTAGAGAATATAGTGCCTTGTACAAAGGGATTCAAGACTATCGGTCCTTATCTCCAAGCAACTCCATTGAAGTCATCAAGAGTCAAAAATCTCAAATCGAAGCTCGGACTAAAGCTATTGGGGAGCTAATTCCAACTCCCCAACAAAAGCAATTTTACTTATGGGCGATAGATGTGACACCTCTGCCACGACCCTATGCCAAAACCTTAGAAGACAGGACTATAATCTATCAGCCCAACACAGTGAAAGGGAATAAACCAATCAATATCGGACATTCCTATTCGGTCTTAACAGCTCTCCCTGAAAGAGAAGAGACGGGTGATGTTCCGTGGGCAATTCCTTTAACGGTGGAGCGAGTCAAAAGTGACCAAACAGGTAAGCAAGTTGGTTCACAACAATTAAAGCAGATTTTGACCAATGAAAATTTGCCTTGGTCGAATCATTGGTCAGTACTAGTTGTTGACAGTGATTACTCGGCTAAAACTTTTCTGGCAGAGCAAGAACAACATCCCAACCTGCTAGTGGTAACAAGAGTCAGAAGTAATCGTGTTTTCTATCAGTCTCCTGAACCCATAGCCAAATCATCCAAGGGTCATCCTCAGTGGTATGGAGAAAAATTTGACCTCAAAGATGAAACTACTTGGCATCAAGCACATGAAGTAGTTCAAACTAACTTGACTACCAAGAAAGGTCGATTACTGAATGTTACGATTCAGAGCTGGTCAGAGATGTTGATGCGAGGTTCTCATGACTGTCCTATGCACCGTAACCCCTTTACTTTGATGCGGATACAAGTTACCACTGACGAAGGAATTAGAATCTGGAAACCAATGTGGTTGATTATGATCGGTCAACGTCGGTCGGAATTGACAACCATCGAGGGATATCAGACTTATCTACAACGATATGATATTGAACACCTACTTCGTTTTGGGCGTGAGGGACGGCGAGGTTTCCTCGCCATGTCCAATCACGCCGTTGGCAAACAAAGATTATTACTCAATGGGAGTGCTACTCCATCCGTCGAACATGAAGAAAACTGGGTCGAACTAAGTTTTTTGGCTTATGTTCAACTGTGGGCAGCACGTA
Organism: uncultured cyanobacterium; assembly: GCA_963724445.1. GTDB lineage: Bacteria > Cyanobacteriota > Cyanobacteriia > Cyanobacteriales > Xenococcaceae > Waterburya. Next base: position 26,429 of record CAVRWR010000156.1, read on the forward strand.
AATTAGCTCTTACCTTACCCCGTCCCTGGGAACGTTATCTACCTCAAAAAACCGTCGGTTTTCTTACTCCCAGTTTAGTTCAGCGCGATCTGAATCGAATAATTACCGAGATTGGGACACCAGCTAATTTTCCCAAACGTCGAGGTTTTGGGAGTGGACGAACGGAGGGCATGGTTCAAACTAAAAGAACTCGTCATGAAGTCATTAAAAAAGGCAAAAAAGAGAAAAAGCCAGAACCATCACTACCGATTGCGGTCTAATCGGCTTCAAATTGGAAGCTAATTATTGAGTCAAATTCGTGAATGCCAATCGCGAACATTTTGCTGTTTGTCCAAAGTCCAATACAACCCATAATTGATAGTAATCAAAATCCGCCAGTAATCAAGTTTAAAATCCAGACTGGGGCAGGAAAGCCGTTACAAGGAACAGTCAGTCGTAAAGGAGCTATATGCCTTGCTTGTGCTACTCCTACAAATCTTGCCTATATCCGTAACGAAGGACAAGCAGGAAGATTAAATGCTCAGTTAATGGCTATTGTGGCTGAAGGCGATAGAGGAAGAATTTATTTATCGCCCAATGATGAACACGAAAAGATTGCTGCCTCAGCAAAACCAAGATGGAAACCTGAAATAGAACTTTCTAAACATTCTCAATATATGGGAACACCTCGTTATGGAATGACCAAACATTGCGATCTTTTTACTCGTCGTCAATTGCTTGCTCTAAATACTTTGTGTGATTTGGTCAGTGAAGTCAAAGAGAAAATCCAACATGATGCAATTTCTTATGGAATAGCAGATGATGGTTTATCGCTGAGTTGTGGCGGAACAAATGCAACTGCCTGTGCTGATTCCATAGCAACTTATTTAGCATTTTTAGTTGACAAACAGGCAGACATATGTAACACCTTAAATCGTTGGGAATCAAAAGCTGAATGTCCAAGGAACTTATTTAATCGTCAGGCAATTCCTATGGTATGGGATTTTGCGGAGGGGAATCCTTTAGGCTCTAGTTCAGGATCATGGTTAATTTTAGTAAATAATTTAATTAACAGTCTTAAATCGCATTTATTTGATTTTGAGCGTTTAATAAACGGAAAAGTTCAACAAGCAGATGCTGCATGTATTTCCCATGAAGTTAAAAATTTAATCATTTCTACTGACCCACCTTATTATGATGTTGTCCCCTACGCAGATTTATCTGATTTTTTCTACGTTTGGATGCGACGTTCATTGGGTAGCATCTATCCCGAATTGTTCACAACATTAACAACTCCCAAACAACAGGAATTAGTTGCAGATTCATTTCGTCATGGTAGTCGTAAAAATGCTAAACATTTTTTTGAAGAGGGCTTGGAAAAAGTATTTGCACGAGTACGAAAAACAGCTAATTATGGTTATCCCTTTTCCGTTTACTACGCCTTTAAACAAGCAGAAACTGAAACAAGCAAAAATGGAAATAATCAAAATAATATTGCCTCTACAGGTTGGGAAGTTATACTCGAAGGTCTTATAAAGACTGGTTTCAATATTACGGGAACTGTACCTGTAAGAACCGAATTGAAAACTAGGATGCGTGGTCAAAATAGTAATACTCTAGCTTCTTCAATAGTTTTAGTGTGTCGTCCTCGCCCTGATGATGCACCTTCAGCGACCCGTCGCCAATTCCTCAAACAACTCCAAAAAGAATTTCCCGCCAACTTAGCAACGCTACAACAAGGCAATATCGCTCCTGTGGATTTAGCTCAAGCCAGTATCGGTTTGGGAATGTCTGTATTCTCGCGCTATAGCAAGTTATTAGAAGCAGATGGTAATCCCATGCGCGTCCGTACCGCTTTACAGATAATTAACTCCTATATCGATGAATTCTTGAACGAACAAGAAGGAGAATTTGACCCCGATACCCGTTGGGCTTTGACTTGGTTTGAACAATACCAATTTGAGCCAGGACAATATGGCGATGCAGAAACCCTTTCTAAAGCTAAAAATACCAGTATCAAAGGTTTAGAAGAAGCAGGAATTCTACTAGCTAAAAACGGTAAAGTAAGACTGCTCAAAAGAGAAGAATTACCCGAAACTTGGAATCCAGCCAAAGATGACCGCACTCCCGATTGGGAAGCTACCCAACACCTAATTCAAACCCTAGATAAACAAGGGGAAACTGGTGCAGCTATTCTACTAGCTCAATTAGGAGACAAAGGGGAAATCTGTCGAGATTTAGCCTATCGCCTGTACGTAATTTGCGATCGCCAAGGCTGGACACAGGAAGCAATTTCTTATAACAGCCTGGTTACTTCCTGGTCGGAAATATCTCGTTTAGCTGCAATGAAACAACAATCTGAAAAAATGGTACAAGGAGAATTAGTAATCTAAAAACAATAAAGTTATGAAGCGCGTTATTGAATTGCCAGACAAATTAGCTCAAAGTCTAGATACCTATTTACAAGAACATCCAGAGGAGACTTTTTTTAGTCTCGTTAAGGAAGCTTTAGAAACGAAATTAATCCCAAAAGATACTTCTAAACTATTAACCTTAGCAGGAATCGTGACCGAAGCTCCTTATAACGCCGACGAATACGCTGAGGATCGCGAAATTTGAAACAAATTGTTATTGATGCGGGTCCTTTGATTGCTTTATTTTATGCCAAAGATACCTACCATAGTTTAGGCATCGCAGGATTTACTCAATTAGATAAATCTAAAACCATTCTATTAACTCCATTGCCGATAGTTTTTGAAGTTTATAAATGGTTGTTGCAAAGAACTACACCAGAAGTCGCTCAAAATACTCTCAAAACTATGGCAGAAAGCTTGCATTTTATCAGCACAAACGATGCTATATATCTTGAAGTACAAGCTCTAGTTTTCTCTTTACCCCAGTGGCGCGGTAGCTTGGAGGATGCTACTGTCGCAATTACTGCTTTACGTTACCGTTGTCCAATTTGGACTCTCAACTTTAGAGATTTTAGTATTTTCCAAAATATAGAATTTTGGAATCCTAACCCAAAATAAATAATTTATAGTCAAAGCGATCGCCAAGGCTGGACACAAGAGGCAATTTCTTACAACAGTTTGGTTACTTCCTGGTCGGAAATATCTTGTTTGGCTGCAATGGAACAACAATCAGAAACAATCGTACAGGGAGAACTAGTAGTTTAATAGAATAAAATCTTGCAGCGTATTATTCTATTGTGGTTGTCATTGGACAACTTTTGAATTATAATTTGAATTGTATCGTTGATAAACGTGAAAAAACACTCTGATAAAGATATTAGCAATGCTGTAAAATATGCCGTTGAAAATGGATGGGAGATTGTAGAAGCTGGTTCTAGTTCACACGCTTGGGCTAGGTTAAAATGTCCTTACAACGATCCAGAATGTAGATGTGGAACGTTTTGTCTTGCAAGTGTTTGGTCTACGCCAAAAAATCCTCAAGATCATGCCAAACAAATACGGCGGATTGTAGACCGCTGTATAAAAGGAGATCAAGATACCGATCAATAAAATTTTAATATTATGAATGAATATGATTTTGCACTACATTTTAAATTAGCCGACCACAAAGCAGATCCCAGTATCTATGAAGATAGATTGTTTGAAGCAGGATGTGATGATGCTTTACTTGGTATAGGTCAAAGAGGATATATCGGATTAGATTTTATTCGTAGCTCTAATAGTGCGGTTGAGGCTGTTTATAGCGCAATTGAAAATGTAAAAAGCGTTATACCTGATTCTGAACTTTACTACATCTCTCCTGACGTTGTAGGTATTCCAGAGATCGCAACTATTATGAACTGTACTAGACAGAACATACTCAAGCTAAAAAATAGTCATATAGACACTTTTCCATTTCCGATTAACAGCGATGGTAAATCATTAAATTGGCACTTAGCAGAAGTACTCAAATGGTATCAATCAACAGGAAAAAGTATAGATACTGCCTTGTTAGAAGTAGCAGAGTTTGCGATGCAGTTTAATCTAGAAAAGCAAAATCAGAATTTAAACTGCGATCGCAATTTGAAGGAAAAAGCCCGTGCTTTAGTTTGTTGATTAATCTTCAAATAACCCTAATAGTGTTATGAATACTCAGTTAGTTGAATCTTTAGTTCAAGTGATTAACTCTCTGTCAGAAGAAGAGAGAAATTTTTTACGGGAAAAAATGCAAACCCAGTCAGATTGGGAAAAACAGCGAGGCAGAATTATTGAAAGAGCAAAAATTATTAGCGATCGCAATCAAGGTAAACCTTTGTCACCATCTGTAACCGAAATTATTCATCAGATGCGGGAAGAAAGAGACGAACAACTGATGCAGGCTTGTTTTCCTCAAGATGAAGAGTAATTAGGAGCGATAATACTACAAACTAGTTTCATCTGGTTATATAATCTCTTTGGGACTAACTGCATTTTTGTCTGCGGGACGAGTCGCTACATTCCATAATTCAATCAAATTTTGTGGAGCAATAAATAATCTTTCTTTCGACCTTTTTAAAAATGCGATCGCATCAATCGTAATTTGATAATTTGGATCGTTGGTTACTAAAGTTCTCAATAGAATATTTGTATCTAAAAGATAGGACATTACCAGCGATCGGGATACATACTTTCTCTACTCATTGCCTCTTCACTTAGTACGGCATCGCGCAAAAATAAGTTAATCTTCAAAAACAAGAAATGAGAAAATGGAATCAGAGCATGACACAGCAGCCTTTGCTGTGGCTTCTATCAAGCAATGGTGGCAGGAGATGGGGAGCTTGATGTATAACGAAGCGAGTGAGCTTTTGATTACAGCCGACTGTCCTAAAGGATACCCCCATTCGAGGGCGACGCGAAGCTAGTCCTAAAGGATAAGCTTCGCAAATGCTTTAGTGCAAGCCGCTCCGCATATGGTGGCAGTAATGGCTATCGAGTGAGATTGTGGAAAACGGAACTGCAAAAATTAGCAACTGAAACTGGACTGAAGATTAAAGTCTGTCATTTTCCCCCAGGCACCAGTAAGTGGAATAAAATTGAACATCGAATGTTCTGTCAGATTACAGAAAACTGGAGAGGAAGACCCTTAGTTAGTCGAGAGGTCGTAGTGAATTTAATTGGTAACACAACCACAAAAACAGGGCTAAACATTCAAGCCAAGCTAGATCAAAACTCCTATCCGATTGGACAAAAAATTAGTGATGACGAGCTTGAGAGAGTGAATCTTCGACGCGATCGCTTTCAAGGAAATTGGAATTATTTAATTCTGCCTAATTTAAACTTAGAAGGGTAATTTATTTCTGCGCGATGCCTTAGAGGTAAATTGCGGCTTTGCCAGGCTTGGAAAGCATGTCCCATTTCGTGGGTGAATACTTCAACATCGCCTTTGGTCTGGTTGAAGTTAGCAAAGATATAAGGAACTCCTACCGTCGCAAAGCTGGTGCAAAAACCGCCCCCTGCCTTACCCGATCGCGTTTTAAGGTCGATAAAATTGCCAGCTACCATCATGGCAAAGAAATTACCCAGTTCGGGATGCATTGCCTCAAACATTTTTTGGCATGGTTCAAATTAGGGTTACAAAACAAAAAGGTATTGGTGACTTGAAAATAGAAAGCGTAATACAGGATACTTAGAGGACCAAAATTATTCCTGAAACCGTGTGGAGGAGAATGAGTCACAACTCATCAGTAGCAGCTAGTTTAAATCCAGAGCCAAGAAAACAACTATTTATCGAAATGCAATCGTCTCCTCAAACTCTAACAGCGATCGCTAAAAGCCAAGGAGTAAGTCGCAAATTTCTTTACCAACAACAACAAAAAGGAAATCAAGCATTAGAACTCGGTTTTAATCAGCCGAAAGATGAGTCAGATATCTTATATTGGATACCCGTAACGAAAAATTGGATATTTCAGGTAATATTGGGTTTAATCTTCATCTGCCATAGTTCTTATCGAGGGGTGGTGGAATTTCTCGGAGACTTATTCGACTATCCCATAAGCGTTGCTACGGTTCACAATCGAGTAAATTCAGTGGTAGAGAAAGCCCAGAAAATCAATAAATCCCAAGACCTATCAGGAGTTTAGGTGGGATTGAAAGACGAAATTTTCCAGTCGCGACTCCCAGTTTTAGCTGGAATTGATGCCTTCTCTACTTATTGCTATCTGCTGGCGGGGGCTGAACACCGAGATGAAGATACCTGGGGATATCATTTGTTGGAAGCGAGTGAGCAAGGGTTAAACCCAGATTACAGTATTGCCGATGCAGGTAAAGGATTGAGAGCAGGACATAAAGCAGCATGGCCAGGAAAGCCCTGTCATGGAGATGTCTTTCATATTTTGCACCAGGGAGAAGGGCTAGAAAACTATTTACACAGAAGAGCCAAGGGTGCAACCAGCCGACGGGAAAAACTAGAAGAGAAGATGAACAAAGCCAAGAAGAAGGGACAAGGAAATCGTTGGTCAAAAAAGCGGCGCTGTGGCGCGTTTGGCTGAACAAAAAGCCCAACAACTGTTTCAAGACATAGCTATCCTGTTAGAATGATTATCTGGATTTGTTGCGCTTTTTCCTCAACCATCGCACTTTTATGCGGAGTGAGCATCCCGAACGAGAAGGAAAAAGTCCCACAGAATTACTCACAGGGAAGCCTCATCCTCATTGGCTGGAATTGTTAGGGTTTAATTTATTCCGAAAACCCGCAATTGTAGCTTAAAACCAGCTCAATTCCGTGTAATTGTCTTCTGTTTGTAGTCATCAAAAAGATGGCTAAATTTCTGCTGTTTTGTTACCTAAAAATCAGCTTTTTTAAACCATGCCCATTTTTTGTGCCTGCTCAAGCATCCAGTCATGATCTCCTTGGGGTTGGGGATTTCCTTGGAGATCGAAGACCGATTCATCCCAGAAGTTGACCTTAGCTAAATTGAGCTTATTCGCTTTTTGAGCAATTATTTTTTGCGCTAGGGGAACTACATTGTCTACTACTCCCTGACGATAATTGGCAACGTCAGCTTCAGTGTAATCAATACGCTGCATTCGCTTATATCCCAAACCGATATAGTTTTCGTAGCCTAGTTTTTTCGCCATACCGTGACGTAGTTTGACTAGCTGGTCATAGATATCGTCAAGTTTGGCTTGGTTTTGACTAAAAAAAATCCAGCGGGCTTTTTCTGCTGCATAGCGAGTTTGGCGATCGCTATCTTGAGTATATTTACGAATCCCTGAAAGATTGATTATCTCTTGGTTAAACTCAATTTCCGCCGAAGCTAATAGCTGGACATATTCATTGACCAACTTCGATTCCTGTACCAGATCTGATTCAATGGCAGGTTCAAAAGTAGTCACGTCTGCTGACCAGAGACTAAAAGCCTGCTGACCCAGGATAGATTCAAATTCGGCTCGATCTGAGCTATTCAATAGCCGCCGTTTCATGGCAATTGCCAAGGCAGTTAATTTTGGCTGTAGTTCGTCTTGGTATTCTTGAGCGGCTTGATAATCTTGGTTGGTTGTGTCCTGACTAAAATTGAGGGATGTCATGGCAGACCACGTATCCAAGCGACGGCGTAAATCTTCCCACTTTTGTAATGCCTCTTGTTTATCGGCAATAGTTTCAGCTCGATCTAAAGCAGCATTTATCTGCGCATATTCTGCTGTAACCTGTTCGATTGTAGGGCGTTCGACCTGTATATCGGCGAAGTTAATCGTAGTCTGACTCATGATTGCTAAAAAAGATCGTTATAACTAGAATTTTAGCGAAGTTAAGAATTTAAGCCATGAGTGAATGGGGTATTGAAAACACATATGAAAAAATGATCGTCCGTTGCAGAAATGCGATCGCCAAAATCAAAATCAACTACCCCAAAAATTTAAGAAAATCCGATTTAATAGTCAGTGGGCTTTCAGCTAATCCTCGGTTAACAAAACCAGCTAATTCTTGAGATGTCAAATCGGGCAAGGATACGCTCGCAGTAACCTCAACATATTTTCCTGCTGTCAGATGATAAAAGATGAGTTGGTTATCTTGCCAGAACCAGACTTCTGATACTCCTAAAGCCAGATATTTTTTAAGATCGTTAATACTGCCGCTTGAGAAAATTACTTCAATTGCTAAATCTGGCAGTTCTTTCCTCGAACCGAAAGAAAAGCTAACGTCAGGCTCTTTTCCTGCTAGTGGCTGGTTAACTAATCTAGTCGATCGCATGGGATAGTATGGCAATTGAATTTTCTCGCAGTAAGCAACGATTAGATAATTAATTACCTCGGCGATAACTTCATGGTTTTGGCTGGGAGACACTAGAGTAATTACTCCATTGAAATAAGAAACTCTATAGCCAGGATATTCCTGGGAATCAAATTTTTCATAATCTGCCCAACTCATACCCGCAAAACTCAAAGTTTGGTCTTGATGACTGAGACGATCTAAATCAAACGGTAGTTTAGCGTTAATCAACATGGCTTTGGACTATCGTAAATCGTTAGTAGTACTATTTTAATTAAAAAGCGATCGCCATAACTCAAAACCAGAATGAAATGAGCCAACAGCAAAATTATCTGCACTCAAGCTATTAGAATCGATACCTTGTAAAACTGCCACATTAGTGTCTGCTACAGCAATCAAAGTATTTTCTCCTTCTGGAGTTACCTTGACTTAGTTATGATGAGATCTAGTGATAAATGCTCTTTGGTAAGTAAGCAATCGTCTTTGAAGAAAGTTGGATAAATCTGATAGTTTTACGATAGGTATTAGAAAGTTAGTTACGCGCGATCGCGATTTAGCCAAGATAATCGAGCAATATGGAGAACCCCCAACCTGGCAAAGAGAACCAGGATTTTCAACGTTAATTAGGATTATTCTCGAACAGCAGGTTTCTTACGCCTCGGCTAAAGCGGCTTTCCAGCGTCTTGAAACTGCCGTAGAAAATATCACCCCAGAAAATTTTCTGACTCTCGATGATGCTGAACTCAAAACAATTGGCTTTAGTCGGCAAAAGACCAAATATGGTCGTGGATTAGCTCAAGCTCTTATTGACCGAGAGTTAGACTTAACTACTTTAGAGCAATTAGACGATCGCCAGATTAGACAGAATTGACTAGGATTAAAGGCATTGGTGACTGGACAGTAGATATCTACTTGATGATGGCTTTACAGCGTCCAGATGTGTTTCCCGCCAAAGACCTAGCAGTAGCGATCGCCGTTAAAGAAATCAAAGATTTACCTACTCGTCCCCAAACAGCAGAATTAGAATCTATTGCTCAATCTTGGCAACCTTATCGAGCGATCGCTACAAAAATTCTCTGGCACTATTATTTAAATCGTAAATCGAGATAATTCAGGCAACGCAAATCAGTTAACTACTATGACTTCTTCCCTATGACTTCTACTCAACGCTGGCAATTTTATATCGATCGCGGTGGAACATTTACCGATATAGTTGCGAAAACACCCCATGATGAAATAATCGTCCATAAGTTGCTTTCGTCAAACCCCGAACAGTATGAAGATGCGCCGATTCAGGGCATAAGAGACATTATGGGTGTCCCTAAAGCTGAACCGATTCCTACGGCACAAATTGAAGTGGTCAAAATGGGGACTACGGTAGCAACCAATGCCTTATTGGAAAGAAAAGGCGATCGCACCGTATTGTTAATCACCAAGGGTTTTAAGGATGCGTTGCGTATCGGTTATCAAAATCGACCCGATATTTTTGCTCGGGAAATTGTGCTGCCCACTATGCTATATGAAGCGGTGGTGGAAATTGATGCCAGATACGATGCCCAGGGAAACGAACTAAAGCCTGTAAATCGGCAGCAGGTAAGACAAGATTTACAAGGAATTCACGCTCAAGGAATCAACTGTTGTGCGATCGTTTTAATGCATGGTTATCGCTATACTAACCATGAATTAGAAGTGGCAGAAATTGCCACAGAAGTTGGCTTTACGCAGATATCTATATCTCACCAGGTAAGCCCCCTAATGAAATTGGTCAGCCGTGGGGATACTACCGTAGTAGATGCTTATCTTACGCCGATTTTACGTCGCTATATCGATCGCGTTGCCGATCAATTGCCCGATACTGAATTGATGTTTATGAAGTCAGATGGCGGTTTGGTAAGAGCTAATAATTTCCAGGGTAAGGATAGTATTCTCAGTGGTCCTGCGGGGGGAATTGTCGGCGCGGTAGCAACTAGTCATCAGGCAGGATTCAAGCGAATTATTACCTTTGACATGGGAGGGACGAGTACTGATGTGGCACACTATGCAGGAGAATATGAACGAGAATTGGATTCTAAGATTGCAGGGGTGCGAATGCGGGTTCCTGTCCTGGCAATTCATACCATTGCTGCGGGGGGAGGCTCGATTCTGAGATTTGACGGAATGAGTTATCGTGTTGGTCCCGAATCTGCTGGTTCTAATCCTGGTCCGGCTTGCTATCGTCGAGGAGGAGAATTAACCGTCACCGATGCTAACGTGATGTTGGGAAAAATTCAGCCCCAGTACTTTCCTGCTGTGTTTGGCAATGAGGCTAATCAGCCTTTAGATCGGGAGATTGTTTTAGCTAAATTCACTCAGCTAGCCGAAACCATCGCTACTGCTACAGGTAATCATTCTACTCCCCAAGAGGTGGCATCTGGCTTTATGGCGATCGCTGTGGTAAATATGGCTAATGCAATCAAAAAGATCTCTTTACAGCGCGGTTACGATGTCACTAACTATATACTCTGCTGTTTTGGCGGTGCAGGAGGGCAGGTAGCCTGTTTGGTAGCTGATACTTTAGGCATGACTAAAATATTGATTCATCCTTATGCAGGAGTACTTTCTGCTTATGGAATCGGCTTGGCAGATATTAGAGTCAACCAAGTAGAGTCGGTAGAGAAGACCTTGAATTCCTCTCTGATGAACCAGTTAGAGTCTTTATTTACATCATTGGTAGAGAAAGCCAATTTCATACAACAGACTAATAATATAGAAATAATCAGGAAGATAAATTTAAAGTACTCAGGAACAAACTCAACTCTAACTATTGATTTCAATGACGATATCGCAGTTTTACGCCGAGGCTTTTGCCACCGAACATAAAACTCGTTACGGCTTTATTCAATCAGACAAAGATTTGGTTGTCGAGTCTGCATCGGTCGAATTAGTCCAAAAAATAGCTACTCCCGAAGAAGTAATAATTAAGCGAAAGCGATCGCAACAGCAACTGCCAAAGCCAATAGAGATAGTCAAAATGTTTGCTCAAGATCGATGGCATAATGCCCAAGTTTATCGCCGTGAAGATCTACAGCCAGAAGATTGTCTTCAGGGGGCAGCCATTATTGTCGAAGCGATTAGCACCATTGTAATTGAACCTAATTGGCAAGGGAAGGTGAGCGATCGCAATTATTTGATTTTAGAACGGATTTAAAATAAAGTATTGGATATAAAGCTAGTAAAAATAGAACCAAAGATAATAAAACTTTTCTAAAAATAATGTCAAGATACAAAGAAAAAAGTAATTTTTTAGTAATGAAACTTACATTGAGCTACAAAAATTTTATTTTCGACAACCTTGTAAACTAGACGATGTTCTTGAGTAATTCTTCTTGACCAATAACCCTTCCAATTGTGTTTAAGGGGTTCTGGTTTTCCAATACCGTCAAAAGGAGTTTCTTTAATATTTTCCAGCAGACGGTTAATACGTTTAAACACTTTAAAGTCTTTTTGTTCAAATTCACGATAGTCCTTCAAAGCGGAAGTAGAGAAATACAATTTTCAAATTTCTACCTCAACTCCTCCTCCATTCTCTAATTCAGAGATTGCCTCATCTAAAACTCTGATGTTCTCTTTACTTGAAGTTAGATGTAAAGTGGCTTCATTAGTTTGATAATCATCAAAACTCATCACCACAATTTTTCTTCCATTGGATCTTGAGACTAGAAGAGGAATGCGATCGTCTTCCACTTTATTAAGATAGCTGGCTAAATTTTGGCGAAATTCTGTATAGTTTACTGATTCCATGAATTTAAGTACGTGTTTTAGTACTTACAATTATGCCTTTTTTTGGCTAAAGAATGTATAAATGGCAAAATTATTAGTAAGATTAGCGATTTAAACTACCTAATTTTAAAAAGAATTGATTGATTGTAATCAAGTTTACTTAACTTATCGAATGTATTATCGCTATGCTCAGTATTACAAAACTATTTATACATCAATACCTTTGATAGTTCTTTAATGAGACTAGTCAGTACAAAACCGATTTTAAAGTTGGTTTGAATACAAGAATTTAAAATGAGTATAAATGAGTATGATATCTAAACCCGATCCTGTCCGCTTAGAAATCTTTAAAAATCTCTATCAGTTTATTGCCGAACAAATGGGGATTGTACTGCAAAATACGGCAGCTTCAGTAAATATCAAAGAACGATTAGACTTTTCCTGTGCCATCTTTGATAGTTCTGGTTCTTTAGTAGCTAATGCGCCTCATATTCCCGTTCATTTAGGTTCGATGAGTGCAAGCGTAACTAGTTTAATTGAAGCCGCGCAGGATGAGATTAAGCCAGGGGATGTTTACTTGTCCAACAATCCCTACAATGGTGGAACCCATTTACCCGACGTAACCGCCATCACCCCAGTATTCCCTGGTAGGGGCGAACGGCTGTTCGCCCAAAAGCCAATCTTCTACGTCGCATCCAGAGGACATCAGGCAGACATTGGTGGAATTACCCCAGGTTCGATGCCTCCCCACAGTACCCATATTCAAGAAGAGGGCATTCTGTTTGATAATTTTCTCTTAGTATCTCAAGGAAACTTTAGGCAAGAGGCTGTCAAAGAAGTTCTCAAAAATCATCTTTATCCCGCGCGAAATATAAACCAAAACATTGCCGATTTTACAGCACAGATAGCTGCCAATAATCAAGGGGTGAAAGAACTCCTCAACATGGTCAAACAATACGGTTTAGATACAGTCCAAGCTTATATGCAGTTTGTTCAAGACAATGCGGAGTTGGCTGTCAAAAATGCGATCGCTTCGCTTAAAGATGGCGAATTTAGCTATAAAATGGATAATGGAGCGGAAATCAAGGTGAAAATTACGATCGATCGCGATCGTAACCAAGCCATAATCGACTTTACTGGCACGTCTCCCCAGCAATCAACCAATTTCAATGCTCCTCGTGCCGTTACCCAAGCTGCGGTGCTATATGTTTTTCGTACTCTGGTAAATGATGCAATTCCACTCAATGCAGGATGTCTCAAGCCACTGGAAATCATTATTCCCACTGGCTGTATGCTCAATCCTACTTATCCTGCTGCGGTAGTGGCGGGGAATGTAGAAACGTCTCAAACTATTGTCGATGCTTTATATGGTGCATTGGGAGTAATGTCCGCGTCTCAGGGAACTATGAACAATTTCACCTTTGGTAATGACCATTATCAATACTATGAAACAATCTGTGGTGGTTCGGGTGCAGGAGATGGCTTTAATGGAACAGATGCGGTACAGACTCATATGACCAACTCTCTACTCACAGATCCTGAAGTCTTAGAATCTCGTTATCCTGTAATTTTAGAAAGCTTTGAGATTCGTCAGCATAGCGGCGGGGATGGCAAATACTATGGGGGAAATGGAGTGGTGAGAAAAGTGCGCTTTCTCGAAGCAATGACGGCAGGAATATTGTCTAGTCATCGCCTTGTTCCTCCCTTCGGTTTAAACGGTGGCAAACCTGGACAGCTTGGCAAAAGCTATGTAGCCAGAAAAGATCGCAATATAGAATCATTAGACAGCAGCGCTACAGTTGAGATGCAGCCAGGAGATACTTTTGTCATTGAAACTCCTGGTGGTGGTGCCTGGGGTATTAAAGATTCTCGATCTCAGTGCCAGTCTCTCGATCTCTTCTGAGCACTTCTTCTTTGCTCATAGGAACAGTTTCCAAATCGCCAGTTACGCCCTCTTTCTCGTTGATCGGTACGGGTTCAAAAGAGACTTTCGCTTCTAGCCAAGCCGTGAGAAGTTCGGGGAGATTTCTCTTGAGCCAGTACAGTGCTGCTTTGCGCGCGACAGGTTTGATATAACCCACCAACACCTTCATAATTTTATTTAAAGAAGGATTATGTAATTTATGATTAGCATAATTAATTGAGCCAACATCAATTAAGCAATCAATAATCAGTCTTAGAGTTACTTCTTCTCGTTCGACCATTTGCTGCAATAACAGAGTAACATCACGCATTCTCTCCTGCTTCTTGAGTTGTTCCGCTGAGATCGGCTTGGCGTTGAGAGTTTCTTCTGAATATGTCAGCATTGATAATTTTATTTAGATTTACTTAGATTTATTTAGATTTATTTAAATTTAAAGACATTTCTCTCTTTATCTTATGGCTCTTTTTACCCTGAGACTATAGGCAATGAGACAGAAATCTAAAATCTAAACTCGATCTTAAATTCAATTATCCTCCCAAAAGACTGACTGGTATTTGAATATACTTACTAGTCTCTTCAATAAATTGAGTTAGATTTTTTCGCGCTTTAGCCAAAATCTTACCTTGGACATACACTTGCTGCGTCGGATAGTTGTCCAATAGCTCAATCAAAGAAATTACATTATCATCACTTGCGGAAGCCACTAAAGCGCCTCTTAAAGCTTTGACGTTTGCTCTTTCTGACTTAGAACCCACAACATTACTAGTCTGCGAAAGGACATATTCACCAGGAGCGGTGTTAAGTAAATCGTAAACTAACTTAGTATTTGCAGGAAATTCCTGATTTAAGATCCAGCGAATCATCAAGGGATTTTGCTTACCAAAACTCAAGAGGAAATCTAACGCAGGAGATGTTTCTCCCGTAGCTGCAAAAGTCTGCAATTCTTCCAATGAGACTGTTTGAGTTGCCCCTCCATAGGTAAAGACAATTTCTTCTGAGGCTTTAACCTTATTTGGACTTAGGGAGACAGCCATACCAGCGAGCAACAGCGCAATTCCAGTTTTTTGAAACCATTGACCTATTTTGGTTTCTCCCATTGTGTTATTCCCATAAATATAAAGTCTTACTTATATTTTAGGATATGGTTTTCTCGCTCCAATTATGCACGTTTCAAATGTTTATTTCTCTCTAGTAAAAAAGCTAGTGCTAGAGTATCGTTAATTCTCCAGTGGTTTCCAGACGTTTGAAATTATTTAGCTGCACAAAGCTATCTGACAACATTTCGGCAATAGCAGGACTAATCCAGCCCATCTGCCGCAATAGATGAATTGCTGTCGCGTATTTGGCTCGTTTTGCCCCATCCTTAACTTTGATCGCCAGTCCCATACCCTGTCCGATTCTGCCAACACATTGAATTCCTTCTGCTCCAGATTTACTAACTAGTTCTCCTTCACTAAGACGCATTAATTCAGTGTCAAATGCTCCATCTCCTGCAATCATGCGAGGATAATAGGTCATTGCTCTGGCAATCCGCTCAAGATCTAAACTGCTTCCTGCTGCAAGCTGTGCATAAAGATGAGCCATCTGCTTTAGCTCCATCAAATAAGTAGGCATGCCACAGTCATCCTGTGCGCCAATCAATTCTGCTCCAGGCATGCCTAATAATTCTGAAATCTTGTTCAGGATTAGCTGCTCTACTGGATGAGAATGTTTCATGTAGTTGTGAAACGGCAAATCCAGATTTTGGCAGACAGCTAAAACTCCAGCATGCTTACCAGAACAGTTGTGTTCCAATCGATTGCTTTTTCCTTCAGGAATTGGGCATCGGAGTGCCAACGGATCGACATCAGCACGCCACAAAATGTTAAATGCCTGTCGAGCTTGTTCAATTGTCCCCTGATGAGAGCTACAGATGATTGCCAAATCGCGATCGCTCAGACCATACTTTTGCAGCGTCCCTGTACTAGTTACAGCTAGAGCTTGAAAAGGTTTTAAAGCAGAACGAATAAAAGCTGATGCTTCAGAATTTCCAGCCATCAACAGGACTCTTCCTTTGCTGTCACATACTGTTGCTTCTACCTGATGAGATGATTCTAAAATTCCTTCCCGAAGCAAATGTACTTCTAGGGATGGTGTATGGGTTCTTTTTCCCCTAGTCATGCGGTGTTAAATTGATAAAAGATAATATTGTTGAGTTTAAGCGATGATCAGCCAAATTGAGATACAAATAAAGATGATCAGCGTAATTGAACCGAAGGTTTTGTGTAGTCTGGACAAGATTGGTTCGATTTCGTAGCTGACAATCAAACGATCGCGGTCGATCATTGCTGTGGGTTTGAGCCAGGTTTGACCATCATACCAGCCCGACTCTTCGTAAAAAATGCGATCGCTTTTAAGGCGATCCTTAACATATTGCCAACCCAAGTAAATCCTTGATAAAAATAGTCCTGTCAACAGGCAAACACCGATTAAACAGGATAGTGCCAACTCGACGGGTTCTTTAACTGAAGAAAAAATCGACATTGAGAGAGGCGCGGCAAAAATCAAACTCCAGAAACCTACCCAGACTACTTTACGAATATATTGACCGATAGCCAAGATGCCCCAATTAAACAACCAAGATTCTTTCAACTGTTCATATTCATAGATTGGCTGCTGTTCTTGGGGGACTGGACAAAAATTGACGGTGGATTTATTCATACAACAAAGGAAACTAACTTAACTAGGCTGAGAAAATTCAATGCGCTCGGCATGTCCCCAAAATGCTTCCAGACTATAATATTCTCTCTCTTCGGGTAGAAAAATATGCACGATCACGTCAGCATAATCTTGGACAATCCAATCTCCTTCTCGTTTTCCTGAAACTCTTGTCGGATAAAGATTATACTTTGATTCAAGGCATTCTTCAATCGATTCGGCGATCGCATTTAGCTGTGTCCGCGAGAACCCAGTTACGATCACAAAGTAGTCAGCTAGATAGGATACCTCGCTAACTTGCAACAGGACAATATCCTGTGCCTTCTTCTCCTGAGCAGCAGCAGCGATCTGCAAAGCGAGTTCTCGGCTATCAACAATTAAGGGACGGTTGCTAGTTTGATTTTCGGTAATAATTGTCTGTTCTGATGATTTACTCATGCAAATTATGATTTAAATGTTTTCATGTTGTTTATCGCTCTTTTGACTTGATTTAAGATGAGTTTTCATTGGTGGATTTGAGTCAGTTTGTTTGGCTTTTACCGCAGCCCAATTCCTCGTTAGGATGGTTCGAGGATGAATAATTTTTGACTGGCTTAATAAATATTCTAATGAATAATCGCTAGTCTGCTGTACACATTTGTAAAGATTTTCCCTTGCCACCAGACGCATGGCTGCTAATCTATCGTTATTGCCTCGATTTGGCTCTAATACATCAGCGATAAAAACCAGGCAGCTTAGTTTACTCATGTGGGGTGAACCAAGAGTATGATTACCAATGGCAGCCAATATTTCTGGATCTTCAACTCCAAACTCTCGGTTAGCAACTACCGCACTCACTTCCGCATGAAGCAAATGAGGTTGAGCAGCGCAAACCTCATCTACGGGAATTTTGGCTTGAGCCGCTAGGTTTAGTAACTTTTGGGGCGGAAAAAATTTTGCTAAATCATGCATTAAGCCTGCTTGAGCCGCCTGCTGTTCATCCAGTTGATGACATTGAGCTAGAGTGATACAGGTTGATTCTACACCTAAAATATGCTGTAGACGATGATCGGAAACATTTTTTTTCAGCCAACGAATAATGCGATGCCTTTGGCTAACTTTATGCGAAGCGGTATCCTTTAGGACGTAATCGCGCATAATGATTAAATGATTATATAACAAGATATCTTAGATTTTAGTCGCGATCGCAATTGAGAAAAGTCAGTAACAAGTATGTTGGTAATTGGTTAGTGATATTGTTGTATTGAACGAAATTGCTATTCAAACTCTGTAAGTATTTGTTTAATTTCTTTGGTAGATATATCTTCTTGCTCTGATTTTGAATAGATAGTAATCAAAATTATGTTAGTAGTTGTCTGAATATAGTAAATAACTCTATAGCCACCACTTTTACCTTTCTGAATATCGCTATTTCTGACTCTTACCTTTAGTATTATGTAATCGATTCCTGCTATGCGATCGCCTGGCAATTCACCTGCTTCTAATTTTGTAATAATTGGCTGAATATCTTTACGAATGCTACGATACTTCTTTGGCTAATGCACGTAAATTACGTTTGAATTTGTCAGTAAATTGAACTTGAATAGTTGGCGGTTCATTCTGCATCAATTCCATCCCAAAGCTGAGATACAGGTAAGGTATTGCCTGCCATTACGTCATGCCATCCCTGACGAAAACTCTCTTGCGGGGATTCTAATGATTCTTCGTCACTGTCTGCATCTGAAAGTAATACAATAACGCGGACGCGAGTAAATTCATCTACAGTTAATGGTTCATCCAAAGAAAGTTGACCTTGATTATTAACTGTTCCCGTTACTTCGATCGCCTTCATGACTTTTAATATATAAATTAGTATTTATTATTGTAGATTATGTCAAAGTTAAAGGCGATCGCCCTTAACTTTTCAATTTGAGCAAGAGCGATCGCAACACAGCATTTAGAATAAAGGTGTATTTTGAGTGACAGAGGCATTAAATCATGAACGAGAAACAACGGTTAATTAAAGAAATAGAGCAAGCCCCCGATTTTCTAGTCAAAGAAGTTTTAGATTTTTTGCTATTGACCAAAAAGAAGAAAAGAAAAGAAAGAGTTAAAGATACAGATTGGGAAACACAACTAAAAGATAAGTAGAAAAGCACCATTGCATTAACAATTTTGTCTTTGCCAATCGCCACAGTTTTTTCTGTAACCTAAGAAATAGTGGCGGTCGTATTATTGTATTTAACTTTTACTATACTCAACTCACAGAATCATGCACTGTGCTACAGATAAATAATAGCAATATTAACCTTATATAATATTATGTTGATCGAGATTGAAGACTAGATTATTAGGAATCTTTATGTTAAAAGAAGCTAATTCTTTTAATAATTGTTCAGCATTAGTTTTTTTCTCTTCTATTTGTGAAGCTATTTCGATTAACTCTTTAAAACATTGTTTGTCTAAGTCATGAAACTGTTGTGTTAATTGTTTTTTCAGTTCTTTTTCTTCGGATGTGTAAAAATCTGGCTTAATTGCTAGCTGCTTTTTTTGATCCTCAATCTTAATCAATTTAAGCTTTGACAATTCTTTTGCTCGGCGCAATGCTACCAATTGGTTGTTTATAAAATAATTATTATTGAAGCCTTGCATGTCACTGATATCTAATTCTATTTTTATCAATTCTAAATTAATTTCATCTTGATGCTTCTGTAACTGCTTTATTTGATAATTTCTGCTTTGGCTTTGTTGTGTTTGTCGGTATTGAGCGCGTTGTTGCATTTCCTCTAGCTTCTTGATTACCTCCTTTTTCTTTTCTTTTATTTCCATAGGCAAAGCGTTTTTTCTCATTTTTATACTGGCTAAGGTTTGAATGACATTGCTTAATATATTTACCTTTTGATCCAATAAAACTGTGCTAGAAGGTATTTTTGCTGTAGCAACAACACCAGGAAAAATATCAACACCCAAATCTGCTGCTCGATCGCACCAGTAACATTCACCATAAGTCTTACTATAATGATGGCTATCTACTCGGTTACAAGAAGTTAACTGATTAACTGCAACTTCTAAAGCATTGTGCCAATCTAAAGCAGTAGGGCGTAGATGAGGTTGAGTGTGTCCTTCGTTAAAGCATTTTAGAAACAGCTTTTTAAGTTCTGGGTGAACGACATCAAGGGGAATAGTAGTTTTGCTGGCGCGGATGGGACTATTATGAGCAGCATACCAATAACCTTGCTTAATTAATTCGGTTTGTTCGGGTGATTCCCCCACACCAGTCCAGTTTCCAGAAAAAGGATGATAGCCAAAGAGTAGATAGTGAATCAGTACTCCCAGGCGAAAGCGATCGTGGATTTCGGTTTGATTGGTAGTGTCAAAGTCTTTGCCTAAAAGTTTTGGTGGGGTAAAGCCTTCTGAACCGACGGTACAGCGATAGACTCGATCGGATTGGGGATCTTGCACCTGAAAGGAATCGGTATCGATTACCGCAGTCATAGCGCGATCGTTGACGAGAATGTTTTCTAGCTTGATATCGCCCAAGACATAACCTTTGGCATGAATTTCCTGAATAATCCAAGCTGTGTTTAGTGCGGTGACATGGAGATAATACCAGTTAAAGCCTGGGGCTACTTTTTTGCGCCTACGGGGGTTATAAACACTGGAAAGCTGTTTACTGTTTCGTATTGCTGGCATTAAAAAACCGAGATATTTACCGTTACTGTCTTTGAGTAAATCCGATACCCAAGCGATGGAGACATGATTGTGACTCAACATCGGATCGGCTGGTGGGTTAGCCAGCATCACCTTGAGTTTTTCGATTCTGGCTGGTGTGGGATCGTGATAAATTTTTGCTAGATAGCCATCAAGATTAGTTTCCCAAACTTGTCCTTCACCGCTATCAGCAATTTGCTTGGTTAAAGATACAGGTTGATTATTACTGTGGCGAGTGAGAAGAACTATCATATAAACACAAAAACAAGGTTTTATCGTCGTCGGTGCGGGCGTTTAGGCGATAGGAATTGAGAAAATCCTCTAAGTATTTATCCGATTCCAGGTTTTCAGTTTCCCGTAGATATTGTTCTAGCGGTTGAAAGAAAGGAGTAAAAGGTGTCCAGTCACTTAAGCGAATTGCCAGTCTTTCTAACCCATCGGTGGAAGCACATACAAATTCTGGTTGTCCAGCTTGAATAACTACCTTCATGTCTTCCAGGGCATTAGTAGAAGTAACAAAAGTCGTCTCGTTGATGTATTCCCCTTTATCTGGCGCGAAAAGTAACTCTAGTTCTCGTTCGGGATAACGGACGGTAATAAAACCATCACCAATCTGCATCGCAGCTATTCCATTAAAAGTAGCGATCGCAATTAGTAAAGTACAGGCTAGATCGTCGATCGCATAATCATTAATTTTGGCTTGTTTCTTTAAAGCAAACGTTACTTGTTTGACTATGTTGCCAAAGAACTGTTTTACTTCATGTTCGGAGTCTGATTGCACGACAGCTACAGCAGCATTGCTATTTTCATTGCTTCTGGAGAATAAACTCAAAGGCTTCAAAACAGAAGATTTAGATTTTCCTGCTTCGTTAATGCGATCGCGATCGCATAACTCGGTAATTCTTTGAATATCTTCTGTGGTAATCGTTTCCAAAACCTTATTAACAGCTAATTTTGCGCCAATGTCGCTGTATTTAGCACTACCCGCCCCATCTGCTACGACACCGATAATTGCCCCATTGATAATTTTATAATCGCCATAATCCTGACAGGGTAATTGTTGTTTTTTATGACTCGTTCCAATTGCCGAACGAGCGATCGCTTTCCAGTTCATTTTTTACTCCTATGTAGTGATTTGACCCCAACCAACAGCAGGTAAAGCCACCATCGAATCGCCTACTTTACTACTAGAAACTCGTTTCATCGAGGTAGATAACCATTGGAACATCGAGGTAAAGTCCAATCCGTTAAGCATTACGGGAGGACGTTCTGGTAAAGCGATTTGACGCAACTTGTTCATGTCTGAATGACTAAAAATGAAGAAATCCAAGCAGAAATTAAAGATATAAATCGAGAATTTTCTGTTACGGAAATGGATGGCTTGACATAGAGATGAGTATCGAACGAGGAGAAATTTATTTTGTCTCTCGCCATTGTCATTAAGATGCCCAAATAATTGAGTAAATTTATATTTTTGCGACAAAAAATCGATTTCTATTCTTCTTCCCAAAGTGTGACAGACTTAATTATTTCTGTGTGTCACACGTCTGAAACTCACGTAATAAATTCTTTAGCTTAGTGCTAAGTAGTTAAAGATTTAATAAATTCAATCGACCGAGCCAGCACAAAGTCCGAAAATAAGGAGTACGCAAATTAGACAAAAACTAAAATGATTGGTTTACGTAAATTATTAGTAGCATTCTTTTTAACTAGCTGCTTATTTTTCACCTCATGTGCGCAGCAGGCTCCTTCTCGCTTTGATGAAGCGCAACAGGAAAGTACCAGCAAAGGGGCAACCGCCGTAGTCAATACCTCTCAATCTGGTGGATCGTTTAATCGCTATTTTCCCGATAGCTCAAGTGGATATGAGCGCGTTTACTCCCAGGAGAAGAAAGGTTTTGCTGAAGCTAAATTAAAACAAGAAGGTAAAGAAATTGCCATCTTATCGATCTCAGACACCTCGAACAATCCTAGTGCGATCGCCAAGTTTAAAGATAGTGGCACTCAGATTGGGGGATATCCCGCAGTAGAACAAGGTAGTACAGGAACCGCCGTATTAGTCGGAGATCGCTATCAAGTTAAAGTTCGTTCCAAGGATAGCTCTTTTAGTTCCGGCGATCGCGAAAAATGGCTCGGCAAATTTGACCTGAGAGGATTATCCAAGCTGAAGTAGCATCAGCTATATTTTGATACGAAATTTATATATTCAAGGAGCAAGCAGTGAGTGAATCTATTTTTGAGCTGGTAGACAACCTACCAAAAAATAATGTCACGACGATGATGTTAAAATCCCTAGACTCTATCGTTCCTGGGGAATGGGAAAATACAGTGGGTTTTGTCAATACGATCCGTAAGGTGACAGGAGAAACTGATGAAGAGCTAATCCAACAAATTGGCGATCGCGCTGTTTGGCTATATAATGACAAATCTCAGGGTTATCGTCGGGCGATGTGGCTATATCAGACGGTAGATCGTTCGGATAAGGCTTTAGGCTCGGCAGCCTTAGCCAATAAAGTCGGTGATAAAATTCCTTTGATTGGCGGATTACTCAGCAAAGTTACTCCCAATCCCGAAAAAGCTCAGGCTCTCGACTTATCAATCAAATTAGTGGTTGAATTGGTGGCTTTTTGCCAAATCAACGGTATTCCTGGCGATAGTATTGGTGATTTTGTCGGTGCATTGAGCGATTATAGTGGAGAATCTTTAATGCGAATGGCTGCCTTAGTTTGTGTTGATGGTTTAATTCCCTTAGGTCCAGATTTTCTCCTTAAAGCACAGTCAACCCTGAGCGGAATTGGTCCCAAAGATTTAGAATCGAACTCCACATTTAAGGGGGTGGAAGAATCTATTCCTGGAGGAAACTCTAAAGGTAAGCTAGATTTTATTGGCGAAAGCTTTGATTCAGTCAAAGGCTGGATGAGCGATTTTGTCAGAAGCAAAAATCTGTCTCCTGAAAAAGTCATGCATAACCTACAGGGATTTTTAGAGTTTTCTGATAATAAGCTCGATTACGTTGCAGCATTTATTGATGTTTCAACTAACTATTACGAACACACTGGAACTCAAACTCTTGCCAGAAGACTAATCGAAAGAGCGTTTGACGAAATTTAGGACAAAACTAAAATTTTACTGGTATTTAAACTAAACCCAATATTTAACGTAGGGGACACTAACATTAATTTTAGCAATCTTAATTAATCTCCAAAAAATCCCCTACTGAGAATATTCTTTAATAATGTTTACGCATGACCAAACAGTTGCGATGATTTGGTAGATTGAGATATTGCAACTCGTCTGTAAGCTTCTTGATAAACTGCAATCCTCTACCACCCTCTTTTTCCATAGAGCTAGCTTCTCCCTCGCTCTTGCATAACTTAGCTTGAATATCAAAAGGCTGTCCTCGATCCCAAATTCGCATTTCTAAAAAGTTAGGTAATAATTTAACTTCTAGATCGATCGGTGTAGTCCGAGGCAAATTCTGGTGAGCGTGGCGGACTGCATTAGTAAAAGCTTCTACCAAGGCTACTTCACATTGCCATCCCATTTTCTGCGGCACTAAAGGAAATACCAGATTTTCAAACCATTGCAAAACCTCTTTTAAGGCTTCTAGTTCGGTTTTAACCTGTAAATGATATTGTTTTACTTCAGGGTTCGATTTCATTGAACGTTGATGACTAAAAGTCTGCCAAGTATAAAGAATTTTAGCTAGCGAAATTAACTATGTCGATGTAACTTTAAACCTTCGGTATTGGGATTGAGCAAAACGCCAGCTGCAGATCACAATAGCTTAACATTAATTAATTAGTTATTGCTATCGTCTATACAGTATATATTCTTACAGATAGCTGCGGCAACAAGTGTTATTGAATGTTATGGAATAAAAATAAATGTTGGATTGAGATGTTCGCTCGAAACATCGTATCTTGTTGATGTTACTTCTTACAATATCATTTTAATTAAACAGTTTAAGAGTTTAGGATTGCAAAACTTTTATCGATGCCGTATTTGGTGTTTAAATACAGTTGTCGATGGTTAGAAATAGGTCAATAATTATAGAATATGACATTTGGATTTATTGATTTACACAAGCCCGCAGGATTTACCTCCCACGACTGTATTGCCAGGCTGCGCAAGCTTTTAAATACCAGAAAAATTGGGCATGGAGGCACTTTAGACCCCGCAGCTACGGGAGTATTACCGATCGCAGTGGGAAAAGCTACTAGATTGCTCCAGTTTTTGCCAGAACCCAAAGCCTATCGCGCTCGTATTCGTTTGGGAGTGACTACCACCACCGATGATCTTGAAGGTGAGGTAATCCAGCAAGCTGAAGGGGTTAACCTTCAGCAGAGCCAAATTATTGAGAGTTTGCAGAGCTTTCTCGGTCAAATTGAGCAGGTGCCGCCAATATATAGCGCCATCAAAAAAGATGGAAAAAAACTGTATGAACTGGCAAGAAAAGGAGAAGAGGTAGTAGTAGAACCTCGAACTGTTACGATTAGTAAAATTGCCCTGCTAAAGATCTATCGAACATATCGAACAGAATTTTACGAATTAGAGGTAGATATTCACTGTAGTCCAGGGACTTATATTAGAGCGATCGCCCGCGATTTAGGAGAACAGCTTGGAGTAGGGGGAACTTTGGCAAACCTAGTACGTACTGAAAGCTGCGGTATGCACCTAGAAGATAGCCTCACCTTTGCAGATATCGAACGTCAGCTACAAGAGCATACATTTAGTCTAATTGAACCTAGTTTAATCTTGAGTCATTTGGACTCTGTTTTCCTGAATGAAGAAGATTCTCAGTGTTGGTGTCAGGGACAACTAGTAGATTTAAGCCAGGCTGTAATTAGTAGTAAAAAGATATCCGCATTTAGCCCTGAGCATTATCTTGTTACATATAAAGAAGATAAAACCTTTCTTGGCATTAGTGTCTTGTATGAGCGTAACGAAGTGCTGAAGTTAAAACCTAAAATGGTCTGTTTTTAATAAGATCTGCAATGAAGAAGAAAATTTAAAGCCCAATTTTTCATGAGCGATCGCCGAAGCCGAAGTAAGAGCCAGTCTTGAATCAGCTTTCAGTGATTAATAATTGGAAATACTTTAGTAATTTAATTATCATAGGAAAATATTTCTTAAAATCTCAAAAATATCATAAGGTAAATATTGCCATCGATTGAAGCAAGAGCAACCCAACAAGTTATGAGTCGTCTAGCATTGTTAAGCGTTTCCGATAAAACTGGTATTGTCGAATTAGCCCGCAAATTAAAAGAACATCAGTTTGAGATTATCAGTAGTGGTGGTACAGCCAAGGCTTTACAAGATGCTGGCATCACCGTTACTAAGGTGAGCAATTATACAGGCTCTCCAGAGATTTTAGGAGGAAGGGTTAAGACTCTGCATCCTCGCATTCATGGCGGAATTTTGGCTCGTCAAGATCTACCAGAGGATCTTGCTGAGTTAGAGGCAAATAATATTCGTCCGTTTGATTTGGTCGTAGTAAATCTCTATCCGTTTGCCAAAACGATCGCCCAACCCAACGTTAGCGTCGCCGAAGCAATCGAGAAAATTGATATTGGTGGACCAACTTTGATTCGCGCCGCAGCGAAAAACTATAAATATCTCACAGTATTATGTAGTCCCAGTCAGTATCAGCCGTATCTAGCTGAATTTGAGCAGTCTAATGGGGACGTGTCCCTAGAATTTCGTCAGCAGATGTCAGGTAATGCTTTTGCTCATACTAACAGTTACGATCGCGCGATTTCCGCTTATTTTGCCAATCTCAATCAGTCAGCGGAATTGGGAGATCGCTATAGTATCTCAGGCACCAAGGTACAATCATTGCGTTATGGTGAAAATCCCCATCAACCCGCAGCCTGGTATCAAACTGGATCTGTTCCGTCGGGTTGGGCAGCAGCGAACAAGCTTCAGGGTAAAGAGTTAAGTTATAACAATTTGGTTGACCTGGAAGCAGCAAGGCGTATTATTACAGAATTTGACCCCGCAGAACCCGCAGCGGCAGTTTTGAAGCATACTAATCCTTGTGGTGCGGCGGTTGGCAGTACTTTGGCAGAGGCTTATGAAAAAGCGTTTAATGCAGATAGTGTTTCAGCTTTTGGGGGGATTGTGGCATTAAATCAGACTATTAATGTTGCCACAGCAGAGGCTTTAACTAAGACTTTTCTCGAATGCGTAGTTGCCCCTGATTGTGATGAATCCGCTAGAAAAATATTACAGGCAAAATCCAAATTAAGAATCTTATTACTTCCTGACTTAGCTACAGGTCAACCAGAGACAATTAAAGCGATCGCAGGAGGATTTTTAGTCCAGGCTAGCGACGATAAAATTGAGCATCCCGAGAACTGGCAGCTAGTGACAGATAAGCAACCGACTGCCGAACAAGTTGCCGAAATGCTGTTTGCCCAAAAGTTAGTCAAGCATGTTAAATCAAATGCAATTTTAGTTAGTCGCGATCGCACTACTGTGGGTATTGGTGCA
This sequence comes from uncultured cyanobacterium, assembly GCA_963724445.1. GTDB lineage: Bacteria > Cyanobacteriota > Cyanobacteriia > Cyanobacteriales > Xenococcaceae > Waterburya. The sequence goes on from CAVRWR010000156.1 coordinate 53,175, forward strand.
GGACAAATGAATCGTGTCGGTTCGGTTAAAATTGCTCTGGAACAGGCGGGAAACAAGGCTCAAGGCGGTGTTCTTGCTAGTGATGGTTTCTTTCCCTTTGATGATTCGGTACGCACGGCAGCGGCAGCGGGAATTAGCGCGATTATTCAGCCTGGTGGCTCAATTCGCGATCGGGATTCAATTGAGGCAGCTAATGAACTTGGCATTGTGATGGTATTAAGCGGTACTCGTCACTTTTTACACTAAAACTCTCAGTTCTAAAGATTAGACTAAATATGTAAAGGGGATTAGGTCGAGTTAGGTTATTGGTTTATACTGTACTGTGTGATACCGAGGATACTAAATATTAGATTAATCAATATTAATAGTAATCTAAGACCGTTGATGAGTTTGCTAGCTGTAAAGCTATAATGAAAAATTCAACAGCTATAGGCTGATAAACAATAAACTAAATTCTTACCATTGCAATTAAAAGGAGGATGATTTTTAATGACCCAAGTGGTTGTTGGACAAAACGAAAACATAGAATCTGCACTGCGTCGATTTAAACGTCAAGTGTCTAAAGCAGGTATCTTCGCTGATATTAAGCGTCGTCGTCACTACGAAACCCCCATCGAAAAACGCAAGCGTAAAGCGATCGCTCGTCGCAAAAAACGTTACCGTTAAACTGATTATTTTTCTTACTAGGTTGCCATAAAAAAATTTTGAATCTTTTTTTGACAGTAGATGGTGCAAGGGTCTAGATCCTTTATTTGCCTAGTGAGGAAATCAAGTCATGTATAAAAGCAGTTTATCTACCCCGTAGTCTTATGACTCTTTGAGGGGACTGCACTTCTAAGCGATCGCTATCTGCAACATTACAGTGGCGATCGCTTTTGGTATATTCTAATTTCTGAGCAATATTTTGTTCGGAGTATCTAAATCTAAATGTCCCCAAAAATTAAGCTAGTTAAATATTGAACTGTGGATTTGATACCCGTTACCGATAATCAAGAATATATTGTTTGCGATCGCAATTTGCTAATTGTTCAGTTTTCGCCAGGAATTGAAAACTTCACCGATCGAGCTGTTCAGTTAGGTGATGACGTTAGGGAAAGTTTGCCTGAAATTGTCGGTTTAGAGAGTGTCTGCCAAGAGATATTATTAGGACAGCAGGAGAGTTTTGTCTTAGAAACAGTTGCTCGAAATCAACAGCAAGGAGTATTAAAGTATTTTGACTTATTGATTCAGTCAATAGATGAACATCTAGCTATTGTCCTAGAGGACGTAACTGAAGCGACATTGGCACAGCAGTCATCAGTACAGCAGTTAAATGAGGCAGAGATAACTCTAAATAAGCTACAGAGATTTGAGTACTGCACCAATAAGATCATTGCTTCGATGCAGGACGTTTTGCTGATCACTTCACCTCAAGGAGAAATCGAGCGAGTCAACCGATCGACCACAGAACTATTTAAACAGAAAACGTCAGAGCTAATTAATCAATCAATCGACAGCCTGATTCAAGACCCAAAATTCGATCATCAGAAAATCTATAATTCTCTGTTAACTTCACAAAATTCGGTCAGAAAAATTGAAGTAAATTTTTTAGATAAGCAAGAGCAAGCAATCCAGATTGAATTTGACTGTTTTATTGCACCGACAGAAGTAAAAAACTTTTTTAACTGCGTTTATATTGGCAGAGATATTACGGCTAGAAAACAAGCAGAAATGGAAATTCGTAAATCTCTAGCTCGTGAAAAGGAATTGAGAGAGTTAAAATCAGGATTTATTTCCATGGCTTCCCATGAATTTCGTAATCCTTTGAGCAGCATTTTACTGTGTGTGCAAAATTTGCAGGAAGACGATAATTTAAGTAATTCCAATCGCGAATTTTATTTGCAATCTATCAAAGATGCAGCCTTAACCATGAATTCTTTATTAGAAGATGTTTTGGTTTTAAGCAAAGCAGAATCAGATCAGCAAAAGCTAAAGTCAGAACCGATCGATTTAGCAGTTTTTTGTCGCGAAGTAACTCAAAAACTAAGTTCAATCTATGCAGATAAAACCATTGATTTAGAGTATAGGCTAGATGTTAATTTAGTAAATTTAGATCGGACAATTTTAAGAAATATATTAAATAATTTATTATCTAATGCTTTAAAATATTCCCCTCCTCAAGCAACTGTCAAATTGATCGTTGAAGATCGAGTTAACCCAAAACAAATCATGATTCAGGTGAGCGATCGCGGTATAGGTATTCCAGCCGAATCTCAGAAACATTTGTTTGAATCTTTTTATCGGGCAAGTAATGTTAGTTCTATTCCTGGGACGGGTTTAGGATTATCAATCGTCAAAAAGTCAGTCGATTTATATCAAGGTTCAATCAGAATAGACAGTGAATTAAACCAAGGGACCATTATTACAATTGTGCTACCAATTAAATAATTTATTTAATATGCATTATAACTTTAGTTGTAACCAAACAATTTAATTAATTTTTACCAGTACTGCATCAAGATTTTTTGGCTATACTACTTATAGTATATAGCTTTATCTGTTCGAGAAGATAGACATTATGAATGAAACAACTAAAGCAGAGATTCGCAAAAGACTGAGTAATATTACTCAATTACAAGACATTCTCCTAGGAGACAAAATCGATGAATATGATAACAAATTTGAGCAGTATAATAAGCGATTGGATTCGATTGAAACAAAGGCAAGAAAATGCGAATTGGTCACCGAAGAGCGAATTACTCAACTAGAACATCACCTGTCATCTCGAATTGATTCTATCGCCAATTCTTTGGAAAAAAAAATTAAATATCTTAATTCCACCACTAAAGAAGAACAGGCCAAATTACATCAAGATCTTGATAATGTATCTCAAAATAACCACAAGAATATAGACTTTCTGCAAAATAGTCTGAACGCTAATACTAACAGTTTAAAAACAGAAATTACTCAAGCCAAATCTGCTTTGGAACGGGACATGCAATTGCTAAAGCAGCAAGTGTTGGAGAAACTAGAATCTAATCTCACGGAGTTAGCCACAGATAAGATTTCTCGTCAGGATCTAGCAGAAGTTTTATTTGAGCTGAGTCTTGAGTTGCGAGGAACTAAACATAATTTAAATTTACCTGAAAGCAAGTTGATGCCAGGACTATCGGAAAAACACCAGCTTGATACAGACCTAATTCTGCCTGAATCAACGTAATTCTCCTAAAATTGGTCACATGCCAATTATGGAATAATCGAAATAATCAGTCTTTGATTCGCCAATGCATCCTTACATCTTTAGGACTACCAGTCCTTTAGGGCGCGAAACAAAAAATCCTCTCTAGACAACTAGAGAGGAATCAAAAATAACTCAAGCTACATTAAGCAGCAACTAATTCTTTCTCAGTCTTAGATAGCTCATTCAACAACGCGCTAACATTAGCCTTCGCATCGCCAAATAACATCTGGTTGTTATCCATGTAGAATAAAGGATTATCTACCCCTGCATAACCAATACCCAGACTGCGCTTCATTACCACCACGTTTTGGGCTTGCCAAACTTCCATTACGGGCATACCTGCAATGGGGCTAGTAGGATCGTCTAAGGCGCTGGGGTTAACGGTGTCGTTGGCACCAATTACGAGAACTACATCAGTATTAGCTAGATCCTCGTTGATTTCGTCCATCTCTAACACGATGTCGTAGGGTACGTTAGCCTCTGCTAAGAGTACGTTCATGTGTCCAGGCATTCTTCCCGCTACGGGGTGGATACCAAAACGGACTTCTTTACCGCGCTTGCGGAGGATTTTAGTAATGTCGGAAACGGAGTGTTGTGCTTGAGCAACTGCCATCCCGTAACCAGGCACGATAACCACGCTTTTAGCATCGTTAAGCAGTTCTGCCACTTCTTCAACATTAGTTGCCGTAGCTTCGCCCATAGGTTTAGCTTCACCTGTAGGGGCAGCAGCAGAACCTTCTCCAAAACCGCCGAGGATTACGCTGATAAAGGAACGGTTCATTGCTTCACACATGATGTAGCTAAGGATTGCCCCACTACTACCGACTAACGCACCAGTTACGATGAGTACGTCGTTGGAAAGCATAAAGCCAGCCGCAGCCGCAGCCCAACCAGAATAGCTATTGAGCATGGAGATTACTACGGGCATATCAGCGCCACCAATACCCATTACGAGTAGGAAGCCTAGAACACAAGCTAACCCAGTCATAATTAATAGTGGTTGTAAGCCGTTGGCTGTAGTCATGAATAGATAGCCGAGATAGACTGAACCAACTAGTAAAGCGATGTTAATGAGGTGACGGGCGGGTAACATCAGAGGCTTGCTACCAAATGAACCATTAAGCTTCCCGAAGGCGACAACTGAACCAGCAAAAGTAACTGCACCAATGAAGATACCGATGTAGATTTCTAGTTCGTGGATCGTAGCTTCAACACCAGTTAAGCCATTTTCAGGCTGTAGGTAAGTAGCTAAACCAACCAATACCGCAGCCAAACCAACGAAACTGTGTAAGATTGCTACCAGTTCGGGCATGGAAGTCATCGCGACTCTAGCAGCAAGAACTGAACCGATAATAGCCCCAGGAACGATCGCTGCAAGCAAAACTCCGTAACCATTTACCTGGGCGCTAAGGGCAGTAGCAACAAAAGCGATCGCCATGCCGATAATTCCGAACATGTTACCCTGGCGGGCTGTTTCCTGATTGGATAGTCCCCCCAGGCTGAGGATAAACAAGGCACTGGCTGCTATATATGCAACCGCTACAAGATTGTTAGACATATGTTTTTTGAAGAGATAAATCGTAAGGGCGTTTCGGACGCGCTAGCTAATCCTTTAGGGCGAAAAGCCCCTACATGGGCATGATGACAATATATCGGTAGGGGCGAACGGCGGTTCGCCCTTACATGATGATGTTTATAGATATAAATCGATTATTTCTGGAACATCTTGAGCATCCGTTGGGTAACAAGAAAGCCACCAGAGATATTAATTGTGCCGACAAGAATTGCGATCGCACCTAAAATTACCGAAGGTGAAGTTATCGATCCAGAGATCTGCAACATACCGCCAAGAATGATGATGCCGCTAATAGCGTTAGTTACACTCATTAGAGGTGTATGTAAGGCAGGGGAAACGTTCCAAATTACCTGATAGCCAATAAAGCAGGCTAAAACAAAAACGGTGAAGTGAGACAGGAATGATGTAGGCGCACCAATACCAATTCCTAGTAAAGCCAAACCAGCCACAATTACCCAAAGCATGCTACTGGATTTTTTCTCTTCTTTCGCTACCGCAGCAACTATCGCTTTTGGTTTAGGAGGAGGCGTGGGAGAGGGGTTTTCAATTTTTGGTGGGGGCCAAGTTACTTTACCTTCGTGGACAATTAATGCGCCACGCACAACTTGATCTTCATAGTCTACTTTGTAGTCTTCTGCACCACCCATGTCTTTGAGCAAGTGCCAAAGATTTGTACCATAAAGCTGACTTGATTGGGCTGCCATGCGACTAGGTAAGTCGGTTAAACCGATAATGGTCACGCCGTCGTATTTATAAACTTCGTTGGGTCGAGTAACTTCACAGTTACCACCCTGTTCGGCAGCTAAATCGACGATTACAGAGCCTTCCTTCATCATCTCTACCATGTCGGTAAGAATCAGCTTAGGTGCTGGTCTACCAGGAATTAATGCCGTAGTAATAATAATATCGATCTCTTTAGCTTGCTCTCTAAACAAAGCCATCTCGGCATCGATAAACTCTTTACTCATGGTTTTGGCGTAGCCACCAGCACCGCTACCGTCTTCTTCAAACTCCAGTTCGAGAAATTCAGCACCGAGACTTTCTACCTGTTCTTTTACCGCAGGACGAGTATCAAAAGCCCGCACGATCGCACCAAGACTTCTGGCTGCACCGATGGCTGCCAAACCAGCTACACCAGCACCGATAACCATTACTTTGGCGGGAGGAACTTTCCCCGCAGCGGTAATCTGTCCTGTAAAGAAACGTCCAAAGTTATTGGCTGCTTCGATTACTGCGCGATAACCTGCAATGTTTGCCATCGAAGATAGAGCATCCATCTTCTGAGCGCGACTGATTCTAGGTACTGCATCCATCGCAATCACCGTGGCGCTGCGAGCTGCGAGCTTATTTAATAGTTCTTCGTTTTGCGCAGGCCAGATAAAGCTAATAATAGTTTTACCTTCAGGCATTCCCTCAATTTCTGAATCTTCAGGCGCGCGAACCTTGAGAATAATATCCGCTGCCGACCAGAGAGAAGCCTGCATCAGAAACAATGGTACAGTCGGCTGATTCATAAGCGCTGTCTGTAAAATTTGCGGCTGCCCCTGCATCAGTCTCGACTAAAATTTCAAAGCCTAGTTTTTGCAGCTTTTTAACTGTATTGGGTGTGGCTGCTACTCGACATTCATTAGGGTAAATTTCTTTAGGAATACCTATTTTACGCGGACTTTCTCGGTTATTTTCTGGCTGTTGGGTGTTTTCTACTTGTCTATCGACGGTTGCAGTCATAGATGCTCCTAATTGTTTGTCATTGGGTCAGATTATATAAAAACTCAAAAGATTCCTTGCAGCAGCAATGTTAGGCAATTCAGATCGCTATTTAACGTTGTGCAGTCGGAATATAACCAAAAGATTTTGTATTGCTAATACTTAAAACTTTACCTGAAGAAAATAATGTTAATCAAACCACACTTAGATAGATAAATGCTCTAGTTAAATTCAATATATTGTAGAGCTGGTATGTTCCTCCTGGAATTTTTATCATTGTTTGCTATCCTAAAACGATCCCCAGTTACCCTCAGGATTCTTTAACTTGTCTTAGTAATTATTGAATATCTCTCAACATTTTATTCGGTTGTCAAAAAATCCACAAGACTTATTCGGTAGTTATTGCAGAGTTTTGCAGGAGCATTATAGGAGCATAAAAAACAAATACTTTTGTTAAGTTTTTTTCTTAGTAAAAATGGGTTTGTCTGTAAAATATCTGTAATAGTTTGTTTACTAAAGATTAGAGATATTCAACAATAGAATTGGCAATGAAAATTGGGATAGTTGGTTTGGGTTTAATTGGTGGTTCTTTGGGCATTGATTTGCGATCGCAAGGGCATCAAATTTACGGTATCTCTCGTCAGGCTAAGACATGTCAGATAGCGCTAGATCGAGGTATTGCTGACTATGCCAGTACAGAGTTGGAGATTCTATCAGCAACGGAGATTGTAATTGTCTGTACTCCCATTTCGGCGATCGCATCTATTATTAAGCTAATAACCCCTCAGCTTAATCCTGATACTATCATTACTGATGTTGGTTCTGTCAAATCGCCGATTGTTAAAGAATGCAGTCAGCTATGGTCAAACTTTATTGGTGGACACCCGATGGCGGGGACAGCCGAAAGCGGGATTGATGCAGCCATACCAAATTTATTTACTGGTGCAGCATATGTATTTACGCCTACGGCAGAAAGCAACCCTGAGAATGTTGAGAAGTTAAAAGCGATCGCGTTAGATTTAAATGCCGTGCCTTATATCTGCGATGCCAAGATACACGATCTCGCCGTTAGCTATATTTCTCATTTACCCGTAATGGTTAGTGCAAGTTTAATTCAAGCCTGTTTGGAGGAAGAACCAGACACTTTGAAACTAGCTCAAATACTTGCTAGTTCAGGTTTTAGCGATACTAGTCGTGTTGGTGCTGGCAATCCAGAATTAGGCGTAATGATGGCAAAATATAACCGAACTGAGTTATTGCGATCGCTCTACAGTTATCGGGATAATTTGGATGAAATTATTGATTTAATTGAAAGAAAAAAATGGCAAGAGTTGGAAGGTATTTTAACAAGTAATGGGGAAGCTAGACCAAAGTTTTTAAATTAATTTAATTGCTAATTGTTAATTGTTAATAAATATTTTAAATTAATTTCATAGTCAGTTCAAAGTTTCCCAAACGTCGCTCGGAGAAAGTCATAACTCTACATCTGATGGTGTCATTATATGCTGTAGATTATCCGACAAGCGATCGCTTCCTTGTAAATACCATATCCAGATATGAGTGCAGAAAGATCCAGAAACTATAAATTGAGGGCGAATCCACTGCAACCTGTGTAAAATGCTCGTATTGGTATTAAAATCAATTACTTTAATTACGCAATCGTGTCATTAGAAAATACTATCATCAGCAAAAAATCCAAGATCGACAAACTATCATCACGCCAGAAAGTAGCTTTTTATTTAGAAGACACTGAAACTAGTCTGGGTTTGGGGTTAGACTTGGTTATTTTGGGCTTAATATTATTATCTTCAGCAATATTTGTTGCTCAGACATACTCTATTACCCAAGAATTACAGGATAAATTAGGGACGATAGATTTAATTATCTTGATCGTATTTGCGATCGAATACAGCTTCCGTTTATGGTCAGCAGAAAAACCTAAAAATTACTTTTTCAGTTTCTTTGGATTTATAGATTTAATTTCTATTTTGCCTTTGTTTATCGGCTGGACGGATATACGCTTTTTCAGAATATTTCGCTGGTTTCGTATCTTACGTGTTGTCAGATTTTGGCAGAGAGAGCATAAAATACTTGGGTTTAAAAATGAAGACAGCATAGTTTTTGTTCGCATTTTTTTGACTCTGTTTACCCTGATTTTTGTATATGCAGGGTTAATTTATCAGGTAGAACATCAAATAAATAGCGATCGCCTAAAAACCTTTTTTGATGCTTTTTACTTCGTGGTGGTAACGATGACAACTGTTGGCTATGGTGACGTTACGCCTTTATCTCAGTCAGGAAAAGTCATGACGTTGTTGATGATTTTTACGGGAGTTTTGTTTATTCCCTGGCAGCTAAGTGAATTGATTGGACAAGTGGTTAAAACTAAAACATCTACCCTGGTAGAGCAAGAATGCCCTAACTGCGATTTATCTCGTCATGAACCAGATGCACTTTTTTGTAGACAGTGTGGTACAGAATTAGATCTACAGAAAGATTCTGCTATACCGTAAGTCGGTAACTGTTACCAAGATTTTTATTCTAAAATCAGATCAAGCCAATTTCCTGTAAACGCTGAGTGAGAAATTCCCCTGCGGTGATATCCTCGAATTGTTTGGGATGTTCGTCATCAATACAGGAAGGTAAACAGCTAAGATCCATCTCGGAAACTGGGTGCATAAAGAAGGGAATTGAATAGCGAGGGGTATTCCACAAACCTTCGGTCGGATTAACTACCCGATGAATAGTTGACCTAAGTTTCTTATTCGTCAATCTTTCTAACATATCTCCGACATTAACCACGATTTGCTCTGGTAAAGCTGTTACTTTAATCCACTTGTCATCCTGGCGTAATATTTGCAAACCTTCGGCACTGGCACCCATTAACAAAGTTATTAAATTAATATCGCCGTGAGCTGCTGCTCTTACAGCATCAGGGGGAATATCTTGAGGATTTTGGATGGGGAAATAATGAATTGGGCGGAGGATGCTGTTGCCAAATTTTACTTGTTCATCAAAATAAAATTCGTCCAGTTCCAGATAAAGGGCGATCGCTCTGAGCAACTAGCATTCCTGTAGCTTCCAATGTACGATATGCTGCTACGGTTGCGGTAGAAAATTCAGCCACTTCGGAGGGAAAGACATTTTTAGGGTAGAACAGACGAGCCAAATCTGCCTCAGCTATTTCCTGTCCTACATGATAAAATTCTTTTAAATCCCCGACACTCCTGCCTTTGGCATGCTCTTTTCCTCTGGCAGTATAGCCTCTTTGACCACCAATACCTGCTATCTGATACTTCAATTTGGTAGCCTCAGGCAGGGCGAAGAACTCTTGAACTGTACGATAGAGATCTTGGGTCATAGCGTCAGATAAACCATGATTTTTTACTGCTACAAAACCAATGTTTTTAAAAGCTTCCCCTAGAGTTTGCACAAAGTTTTGCCTTAATACAGATTTATTCACAGATTCATCCGCTATAAAATCTTTCAGGTCTACAGCAGGTACTTCATCAAGTAAAATTTCACTCATCAGTTTTTATCCCTTAGTTTCCGATCAGGTATAGCAAAAGAATCACCATATTTGCTAATTATTGATGACTAGAGGTACAGCATTTCTCGGTAGGCTGAGGTACATCTTTACCTTTTACCTTTTACCTTTTACCTAAGGTGTATGGCAATCCGCTGAATTGATTGCTGAATTATTTGAATTATTTGTTGAATCAACCTTAGCTTGAGCCGTAAGTACGACGGTTCCCTGGGCATCTTTATACCAACCGCGAGCAGGGTTCGGTAAAGTTGTTTTAGCTGCTTCGGGCGATCGCTCTTGCGTAGCGGCTGGATCGTTAAATTCAATCATAGAAGTTGCATTTAACACCTCGTGGGGACGACTAGGTAAGCCGCCTCTTCCTGTAATTACTAGTTGACTGGTACTTGCTCCCTTTTCTATAGGACAAGCCACAGCTACTTCTTCTTGCGGTTTAGTTAGCTGCGATCGCGTTTCTAGTACGTCTAAAGTCGTAGGTTCTAAGGTGTTAATATCGACTACCCCATCTACTCCCAACTGAGAGCTGGCACTCACTTGACAGGTTGGGCAAATAAATAGTCCTTGGGCATCGATCTCAATATTGCCCCCCATACCCATGAAGGCATCGGCAATCAGCCGACTACCTTCTATCGCCACTAGATTATCCGCATCGATAGTTATGTTGCCGCCATTTCCTGCTCCCCTTGCCGTAGCGGTGGTAAAGCTTCCTCCCTGCCAAATAATATTATTAGCATTGAAGACAATATTTCCCCCACCACCAGATTGAGTATCGGCCGAGATGATGCCTTGGTCATCAAGCAGGATTGTACCAGCATTTACTAGAAGTCTTCCTGCATTACCACTACCACTTGAACCAACGGAAATTATCGCGCGATCGCTCACATTTAGTTTTGGGGTATTAATAATCAAATCCCCACCATTCCCTGTCGTTGTTGGCAGAGGTTGCGCCCCCACTGAGATGTTACTGCCAAAGGCTTGACCTTCTACAGTACCTGAAACTGTAACTGATTTAGCAGCGTTAACATTAACGTTACCGCTGTTTCCCGCTCCCAGAGTAGAAACAGTGATCTGTCCCCCATTTAAAACTTCTAGTCGATTGGTATCAATAGTAATATCACCACCCTCGCCCTGGAATAAAGTATTGTTTGACACAAATGATGAGTCTACTAGAATTGAGTCGGCGGCATTTAAGAAAACTGAACCCGCTGCTCCATTAGCTGTCGTTGCCGTGGCAACTAAACCGCCTTCGGTGATTTCAATATTTTCTCCTTGAATCTTGATTGTTCCAGCATTACCGTCACCTAACGAAGCAGCTATAATACCGTCATTTATCAGATCTATGCTCAGACTAGCTAAAAATTCAGGACTAAGTTGATCTGGGTTAAAAAGTCTGGCTTGGAGTACTTCAAATCCCGAACCAGAAATTTTTACAGAATCTTGAGCCGTAATTTCAATATTTCCGCCTGTACCATTGCCGAACACCGAAGCGTTAATTAACCCGCGATTCACTTCCAATGTATTGGTGTTTATGGTAATATCTCCGCCCTCTCCCCCGAAGGTAGTGGCAGATAAGGTTCCTAAATTGTCCAGCCACATTGAATTAGCTTCAATTGTCACATTACCCGCCCCTCCAGAACTAAAACTTTGCACATCAATTGCTGCTCTGTCCCGCACAGTTAGTTTTGGAGTATTGATACTGATATTCCCCGCATTACCGCTTGCTTTAGGATTAAGTATTTCATCGCCAGAGCTAGCAATCAAACCACCTTGAGCGGTTCCTGCTGGAGCCGTTATACCCGTTAGGATGATCGAATCACTGGCATTGATCTTCAGCTGACCTCCGTTGCCCTCGCCAAAGGTTGCAGAGGAAAAATTTGCCCCATCGCGAATAATCAATTTACTCGTATCAATGGTTAAATCACCGCCATCTAAGGCACTGTAGGTAGAAGTACCAATGCCGCTACCAACAACAAGCTTAGGATCTACAGGACTAACGATAATTCCCGATGCTTCAATACTATCGGTAGCTTGAATCTTGATATCTCCCCCCAAACCACCAGAGGAAATAATCGTCCCATTCGGCGGAAGTATTGCTCCAGAAGTACTGGCAATGACCGCATCGACTATTTTCAAGGTATTGGTACGAATGTCAACATCCCCGCCATCACCTGAACCTACAGAGCTGTTGGTAGTAATTCCCGTTGCCACAATGCTATTGAGGGGGCTATCCCGCAAATTAATCGAGTCTGCATCAACATTAATATCACCCCCTGTCGCAGCACCAAAAGTTAGATTGATCGCAGTTGCCCCATTGCTGATGTCTAAGTTGTCAGTTATCAGATTAATATTTCCCAAGGAAGCTGCTGCTTGACTATTGAGTCCCCCGCCAATTTCTAATGCCGAGGCATTTAGATCGATATTTGCTGCTGTAATCTTGATATCTCCGCCATTTCCTGCGATGAAAACAGGATTAAAAATAATTGCCCCTTCACTTAGATTGAGCGAATTTGTCTCAATATTGATGTCTCCTGCTATTCCTGTAGTGGCAGTCCCCGCAAAAATTCCTGTATTGCGATCGCCTGGTTGGATAGTTCCGTTGAAGGCAGCGAGCTGATATTCCTGTTGAAATTCAGTAAATCCAGTCCCGATAATATTTATCTCGGTTGCTGTCAGGTTGATATTCCCTGCATTTCCCCCGCCGAAGGTAGTGCTACCGATAAATGATCGCGGTGCAATATTTAACTTGCTCGTGGTGATATCTATTGTGCCACCCTGACCCGTCCCTTGGTCGCCAACATCATTGACAATCTGGGAGCTATTATTTCCTGGCGCTGCTATTCCCGATAAAGCTAAAGATTCGGCGGCATTAACTACTATGTTTCCGCCTACGGTATTTCCCAGAGTTTCCGCCATGATTTGCGATCGCTCTAGAGTAATATTTTTTCCCTGGAGTTGGATTCCCCCTGTAGAGTTAGCCGCTAGGTTGGGATTGAGTAAAGAAGATCCTGCTAATAACTGTAAATCTGCCAACTGTGTTATCCCTTCATAGCCCAACTGCCATCCCGCAGCAATTTCCCTCATGCTGACTCTTCCTGCACTGACGCTACCCAGCTCTATTCTGCCTGATTCTGCAGTAACAGTGCCTCCATTAAAGGTAACGCCGTTCCCCACTAGGGCAAAAGTATTGCCTGGTTTTATTGCTAAACCTGGATTTGACGCTGCATTACCCGATACCTCAATTCCTGCTGAATTGGCACCTAATTGTAAGCCTACTGGAGCGCTAATGGTTAACAAGGGTTGAGTATCGAGATCGCTGTTAAAAACTGTACCGTCCTCAAAAATCATGCTGTCTGCGGTACTGCCTAAAAATGACCCGCCAATATCCAGGCTGGCACCCTGCCCCAAATTAATTCCGTTGGGATTGATCAGGATTAAATTAGCGTCTCCATTAGCCTGAATCAGACCATTGATTTGCGAAATGCTATTACCCGTAACCCGACTGATAATGTTACTTATGTCTACACCATTATTAAAAAAAGCTGTAGAGCCTGTGGCGACCGAAAAATCCTGAAAACTATGAAACAAGTTGTTATCTGCCTGAGTTCCGCCAGTGATCTCTGTAACTTGGCTATTGGTATTGACTTCAGTCCCCAAACTACCGTCAGGAGTTACCTGTGCCGCCAGGGGATTACTAACCAAACAGCAGCCAACTAAACTACCCGTGAAAATGGGTAAGCATAATGGCGATCGCTTCTTGAACGGCACGAATGCAACGGACTGGCTTCCCAAGACCCCTAAAGGACTAGCTTTATGCGTAGCGGTATCCTTTAGGGCGCGTCGCTCGCTGCATCGCTTGCTTGGACGATTTGGACGATGATCATCTTTGGTCATAGCTGCTATCTTGACTTGAGTATTTTTGCACCAAAATCTAGCCATGTTTCACCATACCTGAAAAAAGGTAACTAATTCGACTCTAGTGATTGTTATCTTTCGTTTCCCGAAACATTAATTATAATTATTCTCTTTTAGAAAAACAGGAAACAGAGTCTATCTTCTCAACCAATCATTCATTGTGTTGGCATCAAGAATGCAGAACGATGGAAGCATATATCAATGCCCAATCTTTCCAGAGAGTATCGTTTTCACTACGGTCAAGTTTTAGGCGATCGCTAATGACGGGGAGCAGATTATACCGATAGGTATCACTTAAGTTCCGCTTTCTTCCCGTTTGACCGTTTAAATTAATAGTTTTAACAAGGTATAAAAACAGTTCAATAAACCCTTTTCCCTTGAACCCTTTCCCAGTCTTAACAAGTTAATCAGTGCCTAACATCAGATATTAATATCAAGCGGATTTAATATTACTTCTTTGTTCAGCTAATTTGCAAAAGAAATCAATATACTCCCGATGTCCGTTGGGAAAAACGAAGTTTAAGGTTAAAGGATCTTCAGTGTCTCCCGCATCCCCAGGACCTTGCAAGACTTGGATGTTTTCAGAATTATTACTGTGGTCGAGTTTTAATGCCTGACGGTTTTTAACCTCTCCTCCGCTACTGTCTACATAAATTACTGCATTATCAGTGTTAAATTCTTTGCCTAAGGCTTGAACAAGTTTCAGGAAACCGCGATCGCTTCCACCCCGTTTATACTCAATTTGTCCATTCTGTTCTACTGCTTTACTTGTCACCGTATCCCCTACTCCGACGATAGTAGGCATCATCGCAGGATCGAAATTATTTTTGGCTAGCTGGATTAGAGCATGGTGTTTCTGAGGTGCTTCTCTGGCGTTAAAATTCATGCCGAGAGGATAATTTCCTGTTTGCAAATAATAGTAGTGGTTGAGAATTACCAGCACTCCAACCTCTTTAATTCCTCCTCGCAGCATAAACTGGAAATCCGTTGTTCCCGAATCTTTACCTTGGGCTGGCTGCATTACCTCCCGTCCCTGGTCGTCCTGACCTAAATTGGGGGCATAGTGAATAAAGAAGGAATCCTTCAGTCCCTGTCGTTGCGCTTCGGCTAGCAAACCATCGGTAAATGACTTTATTTTCTGCTGAAGCTCTCTATATAGTTCTGGGCGATCGCTCAAGATTTCATGAAAGACATTGAGGTTTGCCGTAGGAGAAACTTGGTTATCTAAGACTGTAGCTTGAATATACTCTGATAATTGAGCTTTGTCTAAGCCTAATCCAAGTTCTTGACCTATTGTTCTAAGATAATCTGCCACTTTAAGCGGTACTACTGCTAAAAATGCCATCTCAGCTTCGCTCACTCCTGGATGGACGACATTACCATAGCAGTCCTGCCACTGCACCCCACCCCCTGCTAAACCCTGGAGATATAGACCTTCTGCTTGAGCCTGTTCTGGTTGAAAAGTACGTTCAATAATGCCGTTAACCCCCCGCTGTCCAATATGCTCTCCATTAGTTAGCACAAAGAAATGCTCGCCTAAAGCCTTTACTGCTTGAACATAGCGAGCTTCCATTACTCGCGTTAGGGGGTCTTTAACCAAACCCATACATACCCCGTCTAGGTCTTGAATAATTAAGATGTTTTCTCGTTGAACAAGTATCTGACTTAAATTCTGATGGTCTAAAGAAAGCGATCGCGCTGCCAAGGGATGAGAAACAATCATAATATACAGTACACTCCAGAATTAAATATCGACTCAAAGCACCCATAAAACTAATACCATCAATTGAGGTTGATGATGTAATCTCTGAGCTTAAGATGAATATGTTTTAGTTCTTAGTCTTGAGTTTTTCGCTTCAAGTAACTGCGTCAGTGTGCAGACTAGTAAGATATTGCACTTTTGTGTCTTAATTTACTAATGCCTAACTTCATAAATTCAACTTTTATATAATGCGTTTCAAGTTAATCGTTTTAATTTATCTGACAATAATATTGTTGGCAGGGTTATTTTTTGTTCGACCTCTCAATCAACCAATTGCTCTAGCTGAAATAATTACCGCATCTAGCACATTAGAAATCATCAGCCAAGTTAACAATAACGATGTGGATGTGATTTATCTAGGGGAAAATCATGATAGTTTGGCAATTCATCAGCAGCAGCTAGAGATTATCAGCCAACTTCAGCAGAATGCAGTAGGTTCAGGGGAATTAGCGATCGCCTTGGAAATGTTCCAGGATCCCTTTCAACCAATACTAGACCGCTATCTCAAAAGAACAATTACTGAACAGCAACTTAGAGAACAAACCGAATATGACGCTCGTTGGGGGTTTGACTGGGAGTTTTATGCGCCCATACTGCGCTTCGCTCAGGTACATCAAATTCCTTTGATTGCCTTAAATACTCCAGAGGAAATCACCCAAAAAGTAGCCAAATTAGGCATCGAAAGTCTTGAGGGCAGCGATTTTCGCTATATTCCCCCTCTAGAAGAGATTAAATTGGATAACGCCGAATATCGCCAAAGGCTAGAGGACATCTATCAACAGCATGTCGAGGAAGGACAGGGAAACAGTAGTGATGCTAATAATTTCTTCGCTGCTCAGGTACTTTGGGACGAAACCATGGCAAAAGCGATCGCCGTTTATCTTCAAAACCATCCGCGATCGCAAATCGTAGTTCTAGTCGGCAAAGCTCACATTATGTTTGATTACGCCATCCCCAATCGAGTAGCCAGGCGCATAAGTAGCCCCTCGTTTACTCAAAGATCTTTTCTATTAGCAGACTCCTAGCGATCGAGATTATTATTTCATAGTGATCCCGATCGATCAAGTCAGATTATTTAATCTTATAAATCAGGTTGAAAAAATAGATAGTTAAAGCAAAACTCATAAATTGGCTGTAGTTCTAGGTGTATCAATTGTGTGATCATACACATTAAAAAAAGCATATTAGGTCACTGTGAAGTCATTTTAAAGCTTTTATAAAGGGTATATAAATTAAACAAAATAATTTAAGTACCTCAAATAAAGATCTTATGACTACTAATACAAACATCTTTGCTAACGCTTATATTACCGAAGAATGGAATGGCGGATATAAAATCGAAGTCGATTTAACCTCAGATATTAACGCACAAGACTGGTCATTAGACTTTGACCTTCCCTACAACATCAGAGCAGCCTACGGCGCAGATTTAACCGATAATGGCAATGGTAACTACACTATTAGCGGACAAAGTGACTGGCAAACTATCAAACCAGGTGAAAGCTTTAAAGCAATTTTCATTGTAGACAGTAACGAAAAAGAAAGAACTATACCCAAGTTCACTACATTAGATACTCCTGAACTTGCACCTAAAGAAGATATTATGACTTCTTCTGTAATTACGGAAGACTGGAAAGGAGGATACAAAATTGAAGTAGATTTAACCTCAGATGTTAAGGCACAAGACTGGTCATTAGACTTTGATCTTCCCTACAACATCAAGCAGCCTACGGCGCAGATTTAACCGATAATGGCAATGGTAACTACACTATTAGCGGAGAAAATGACTGGCAAACTATCAAACCAGGTGAAAGCTTTAAAGCAATTTTCATCGTAGATGACAACGGCAATGAAGCAAAGATTCCCCAATTTAATAGTTCAAATGAGCTAGTTCCCTCTGACAATGGCTTAATGGGTTCGCCAATCACCGACCCACTACCAGGACCAGCACCATTACCCACACCAGCAGCATTACCAGTATCAACACTATCTCAACCAGCACAACTAAGTTCCAGTGCTATCTCCGTGGGATTTGAAGGGCATTCTAACAATACTACCTACGACTATTCCGCTCAGAGCAAGGATTGGTCTGTGGCTTGGTCAACTCAGATGGACAAGTATGGCTCTATTTCCAATCAGGAGGCTCATTCTGGCAATAATTCTCTAAAAATGGACTATCCTGCTAACGAACAGTCCAATGCTGGGGCTAAATGGCAGGTTCCTGGTCAGCAGGAGTACTATCTCTCCTATTGGCTCAAGTTTGATAACAACTTTGATTTTGACGGCAACAAGTATAGTGGTGGTAAGTTACCAGGACTTGGTGAGGGAAATCTCGCTTCTGGGGGAATCAAACCTAATGGCGACAATGGCTTTACTTCTAGATATATGTGGCGCGAAGGTGGTAAAGCGACTCTCTATCTCTATCACATGGATATGGCAGGTACTTGGGGTGATGATATTTTACTCAAAGGAGAAGACGGACAAGATAAGTACTTTGAGCGCGGTAAATGGCACAATATGATTCAACGAGTTCAAGTCAATGATGCAGGTCAGGCTAATGGTGAGATTGATGTCTGGATGGATAAAGAACAGGTGCTAGACATGGATGGTCTCAGGTTTAATAACGGTCAAGGTATTGACACGATGTACTTCAGCACTTTCCACGGTGGTAATGGTAGTGACTGGTGGCCCGAACAGGAAGTTAGTGCTTACTTTGATGACTTTGTCGTTTCGACTAACGCGCACGATGTCGGTCTGCAGGTTTAAACCCAGTTCAGTTTTCAGCAAGCATATCAAACGTCAGATTGGGAATCTTACAGTTTTTATTCCTCTGCTAATGTAAGGTTCCCGATATTTTTGTATTCCTCATAGAATAATCCTAATAGACCGCCGAAGGTTCCCATTCCACGGGAAATATATAGCAAAGAATTTACCACCGCTGCTTTTCCCAGCAATAAAGAAGGAACTAGCCTTACTAGACCAATACAAATCAAGCCAAATCCTTTAAGAACTCGAATTGATTGGACTGCCAAGGAAGGATATAGCTCTTTCTCTATAGAACTATGATTGCTCCATTCGCGATAACCACGGAACAAAATCCATCTTAAGTTGGTACGAGAGGGCAGGATGATATCATAGACGATGGCTTCATTTGCCCAATTAATCTTGTATCCTGCTTTATTAAGATTCAAAAATAGACAGCAATCGGAACCACCTGAGATAGCAAAGCGATTGTCGAAAACTGGATTTAATTTTCGGAGTATTGCAGTTTTTACGATCACATTATTGGTAAAAGCAACGGATCTTTGCTCACCCGTTTTATAGCGTGGTGGTTCAAAAAACTTGCCTTTGACAATCCAGTCAGAAACTTCATAATCGTTAAAACGAGGTATTACAGGTCCAGTAACAATATCTGAATTATATTCCTGCTGTACCCACAGTAATTCTTCTAACCAGGTTGGTTCAGGAATTTCATCATCATCAACAATAGCGATAAAATCCGAATCTTGGGAAACCAAAGAAATAGTCTTATTTCTGGCATAGGTGATACCTCTTTGGGTTTCAACATCAGTTTTCAAACGCCACTTAAACTTTGAGCGAACTTCTTCACAAACGGTTTTTGCCACCCCTAGAACATCATTATCAACCACGATAACTTCAATCTCAGGACGATCTATTTTTTCGAAGACTAATTTGTTGAGTCCTTCTAGTAAAAGTCTTAGCCTTTGTGGTCTTTTATAAGTTGCAACACATATTGATACCAGCATATTACATTGATTCATTTTACGTGGGACTGCTTTTAATTGAATTGGCTAAGGTAATTTAGCAATTCTGATATCTAGGATAAATTTTAGATGATTTTACAGCGCGACTGTAATTCACAACTACAATTCACGACTATTTAAAATCACTATTAGGCTAATAAAAATACTTAATTTAATCAAACCACCAAATATGATCTTAAATGAAATTGGAAAATAAATCTATCTATTAACTACTAGTAGTCTTGACTACCATCAGGTCAACTTTGTAATAATTTTGTCTTCGGCTACTAAAAGTAAATGTATTTATTTGGTTGTTAAAGGTTATAGTTTTTTCCTTGGTTAGACAAAACAATGTTGGCTAGTATGGCAAGCCTAGATGCACAGGAATATATGGTTCGGCATATCGCTTTATCAATATTGGTGATGTTTCGATGATTGCTATCCTCGATTTTTTCAACAGGGTCAATTAGGATGGGAAAGCTGCTTAAATTTTGCTAAAAAGCTTCTGCCAATAATTTTAATCTATGATGTTTTGAGCTTTGCTGCGTTTCAACTTTTTGCTCCCTTAATTCCTAAGATTTTGGGTGAGGAATACCAAGAGGCTATTTCGACCTTTATTTGTATGGCTTGAGTAAAACCAAGCGAGATTAAACCAATTGACTGCTAAGATAACCTAGGTAAGAAAGCTAATCTTGATTCTGCAAAGCATACAATACCGAACCGACTAAGCCAACCTGGGGATTCAACACAATGTGTACAGGTACTTCTTTAATTAAGGTACTGACCCGACCCTTATCTTTGAAGGTATTCAAAAATCTACCATCCTGCATCAAAGGTAAAATTTTGGCAGCGATGCCTCCTGCAATATAAATCCCGCCGTAAGAAAGCAATTTTAGAGCTAGATTACCCGTTTCTGCGCCGTAGGCTTCGATAAAGACATCCATGGTTTTTTCACACAGGCGATCGCTTTGCTTAAAAGCAGCTTGAGAAATTATGGCAGCGGGGTCAATTGTCTTCTTGTTTTCTTGTTCCCAGAGTCTAATTTTTTCAGCTATTTCAGGAGATTCTGCTCCATAGCCGCTATCCCGCAAAAACTGATAGATCGAGGCAATTCCCTGACCCGAAACAACTCGTTCTACCGAGACATGTTCAACCTTGAGCTTTCCTCTTAGATATCTGAGTAATTCCACCTCCAAGTCATTACGGGGAGCAAAATCTGTATGTCCTCCCTCGCTAGCAAAAATTTGGTACTTTTTACCATGAGGCACCAAAAAAGCCTCCCCTAGACCAGTTCCTGCACCAATTACGGCTATAGGAGAATTGTCTCTTGCTTCACCAGTCTGTAAAGTATGTACATCAAAATCTTTTAGACCTAAGATACCAAAGCTATTGGCAGCAAAGTCATTCAACAGACTAATTTTGGGAATATCCAACTCCACCTCTAGTCGCTGGGTATCTAAGATCCAACTGAGGTTAGTTAAGTTACAGGTGTTATTGACTACTGGACCTGCGATTGCAAAAGAGGCAAGCTGAGGTTTAATGTACTCATCCTGGGATAAAAACTCTCGCACCATTGGCACCAAATCAGGGAAGCTCGCACTAAGATACTGCGCCTCTTTGACAGTTTTAAAAGTCTTTTCAGTCAGAGTAACCTCAGTCACCTCCACCAGGCGTAAAATCGTCTTTGTTCCGCCAATATCCCCAGCGAGTAAAAACATATTTTGCTTCCGATCTATTTCTATATTGGTTTAAGGGTGTAGCCGTTTTAGATAAACCAAATCACATCTATCTGTCTCCACACCTTCGGCGGGTTCGTAGCCGTTACGCTCGTACAATTTTACTGCTTCCTTGAGGATGGATGCGGTTTCTAGCCAAATTTCTTGATAATCCTTAATAGCGATTGCTTTCTCTAACTGAGTTAATAAATACTTACCCAAGCCTTTTCCCCTAACCTCTGATTGCAAATACATTTTACGAATCTCTACGGCATTCTGTCCTCTAGCGATCGGTTGATATGCTGCCGTCCCCACAATAGTTCTATTCTGTTCTACTACCCAAAACTCTCCCCCTACTGCTAAGTAAGCCGATTCCACCTCAATTACATCGCGATCTGCGCTTTCAGGCTGCCATGGCAAACCATACTCCTCTAGCACCGTTTTAATTACATTTGCTGTGTCAGTGCGATCGCTATCTCTCCAATCTCTAATCAAAAAGTCTCGATATTTCTGCTTCATTATTGATTCCTCAATTCAATCCCCGTAATTGAAATTTTTAGCTTGATGTTTGCTCAAAAATTTTCGTCTTACTTAGGTTACACTGTGTTTTGGATAATACCTGTTAACAGCGATCGCGATTTCTTTGTACAAGAAATAAATGACCAACGACATGCCAATGAAATCTTAGCCGAAGATGAGATTGATTTTCTAGAAATTGATGAGTCGTCGGAAGAAGGACAAGAATATTTAGAGGCGATCGCCGCGGAGTCGATTGCTCAGTTAGGTTATTCTCTTGTTCTTTGAGCTAAGTTAAAACTTGGCTTGATCTTACCTGCTTTTGTTACTCAAAATATCTCGTTTTTGAACGACGCCCTAAAAAGCAACAGGTATTTTATAGAGAACAAACCTTAATTAATTAGCATCAATCTTTGTCTGTTTTAAAGCTATAACTTCTGCTTTAAGAGTGCTAATCTTATCGGTAATTTCCTGTTTTCTTTGGGGGTTCTTAATATTAACTAATACGCTTGACCAGGCAAAAATTTGAGCCTCTTTTAAATCTATTTCATCAGTAGATTCTAAAGCTAATTCTAAATCCTTAATCGTGATTTGCTCGGCGCGATCGCCTTTGGTTAAACCAGCCCAAGTTGCTGCCATGTCATATGAACCGATTGCAGCTTGTTTATCACCCATAAACAGTAATTCATCTAATCCTTTAGAAGTCCAGAGATATGCAGCCTGTTCGGATTTAGGATCTACTGACTGTAAAATCTGCTCCATAAAAGTAATGGTTTGTTCTGGATTGCCAGCATACATAGAATTTGCGATCGCTAGCCTAAGATGGGCTTGAGTAAAGCGCGGATCGATACTGCTAACCATGGAAAAATAACTGGGAACCAAATTGTAACCAATAGTTTCTCTGGCTGATTTATCCCCAAAATATTGGACGAAGTTTAAATAAGACAAATCAGCCTGGAGGTTATCAAAGCCAAAGTGAGGGGATTGTTTTTGCCAATTTATCAATCTTGCCTGTTCTTGTTCTTGAGCAAGATAATCGGCGCTATTTAACTTGCGAACCGACTTTTTATATTCTTGACCTTGTAGAATTACAATTCCCGCTAAACAAATAAAAGGAGAAAGTGCAGCTAATAGTTTAGTTACTGCTCTTAGTTTGGCAAAAGTCATATTAAATGAATCAATAAAATTTGATTTATCTCCGTAATTTCTTGTAGGAGATTGTACTTATATTATCGATAGACTTAAGCTCAGGCAACTAGATATTGTTTAAAGGATTTCAGTTTAAACAGCAGTTCAAATGTCGGTCTGGTCTTTTGTTTAAGTATTTTCCAGTAACTATTTAATATTTAATTAAGATAGTAGCTTTACACACATTTCATCTGTAGTTCAATAAAACTATATAAACATTGCCCCAATTTTGTCAAATTGCGGCGATCGGCAATAATTTTTCTTAGACAAAGCTTTATAGCAGATCAAATTTGTACTACTGACTAAATTATGCAGTAAATGAGTAACAATGTATACAAGTAAGCAATATATCAAGAATCTATCAGTTATGGCAAATGAACAGTCCCTGCCCTCAAATCGTCAGAAGCAAATTAGAGAACACCTTGCTAAAAGCTCTGGTGGCGAAATTGATTTTCAACGCTCTCCCCAGAACTATAATCCCGAACAATTACCCCCAACGGAATCTAGCGAAAGGAAAAGTCGTCAAGAACATATAGAGCGCAGCAAAGGTAACTACAGCCTTAATTCTGGCAACAAGCAAGAGCGCAAGAGTAAGATTATGAGCCATATTCGCATTACTAGAACCTATATTCAGCAGGTTTCTTAACTCTTAAAATCCATTGCCATAATTATATGAGATTGAGATGTCTGACAGACTCGAAATCCCAATCTCTGATACAAATTAAATTATCTTTAAATAACGTTGGTTTCCAAGAATAAATTTTTTCAACATATCCTTTCATTTTTTGGTATGAATGCGATCTAGAGAGTTTAGATCTGCTGCAATTGCTGGACGTATGTTGTACTGCATCAAGGGGAAAAGGAAGCGATCGCTTTGTCCTCAGATCTGGAGATGGCAAAGATATCATTCTCGACTATTACCATCAAGACGATACATTTTTATTAGTGGATAGTTTAACTTTTGATGCCCTAAGCTTCAATTACGATTGTTTAGGAACTAAGATTATTATCACCGAAACCAACAAAACTTTGGCAACAATCAATCGCGTTTTTCTAGAGCAATTAGATTCGGTCTGATTTTGTGACTGGCTGAACTAAACCACGTCTAGATAGTAAGCTTAAGGAGTTTAATATTGGTTTTTTAGTAACTTAACATTTATTCTCTGATAGTTATATAAACTGACTTTATGAATCAAAAAACAGCAATTCAAGTTTATGACACTACTCTGAGAGATGGTTCCCAAGGGGAAGGTATTTCTTTATCATTAAACGACAAGCTTAAAATTGCTCGACAGCTAGATTTGCTGGGAGTTCCTTTTATTGAGGGAGGATGGCCAGGAGCCAATCCCAAAGATGTCCAGTTTTTTTGGCGGCTAAAGGAAGAACCCCTACAGCATTCGCAAATAGTTGCTTTCTGCTCGACCCGTCGTCCCAATGTAGCAGTTACAGAAGATAGGATGCTCCAGGCAATCTTGGCAGCAGGAACTCAGTGGGTAACAATTTTTGGCAAGTCTTGGGATCTGCACGTCAGCTCAATCAAAACTAACCTGGAAGAAAACTTGGCGATGATCCGCGAGACGATTGAGTATTTGTGCAGTCAGGGAAGAAAAGTCATTTACGATGCCGAACATTGGTTTGATGGTTATAAAAGTAATCCTGAATATGCGATTTTAACTCTAAGAACGGCTTTAGCCGCTGGCGTAGAATGGATAGCCCTCTGCGATACCAATGGCGGTACCTTACCCCATGAGGTGTCACAGATTGTGACTGAGATAATAATCGCCATCCCCGAAATCGAGGGAAAATTGGGCATTCATACTCACAACGATGGGGGAACGGCAGTGGCAAATGCGATCGCTGCTGTGATGTCGGGAGCAACGATGATCCAGGGAACAATTAATGGCTATGGTGAAAGATGTGGCAACGCTAATCTTTGTACTCTAATTCCCAATCTACAGTTAAAGCTAGGTTATGCTTGTTTGGGACAGCAACAGTTAGGCAAGTTGAGTGCCACGAGCCATCTGATTAGCGAAATTGTTAACTTAGCTCCTGATGACAATGCTCCTTTTGTGGGGAGATCGGCATTTGCCCACAAGGCAGGAGTTCATGTTTCGGCAGTCGAGAAAAATCCTCTAACCTATGAGCATGTTCAGCCTGAATTAATTGGCAACCAGCGTCGGATCGTCATTTCCGATCAGTCAGGATTAAGTAATGTGTTGCATTATGCTGCCAAGTTTGGCATTAACCTGAGTAAACAAGACCTTACTTGCCGTCAGATTCTCGACCAGCTTAAAACTTTAGAAAATGAAGGATATCAATTTGAGGCGGCAGAGGCTAGTTTTGAGCTATTGATGCGGTCAATTCTCAATCCAGGGAAGCAGTTGTTCCAGCTTAAGGGATTTCAAGTTCACTGTAATATTCACCAAGAGAAGAATAATCCAGCTAGTAAAGCATTAGCTACGATTAAAGTAGCGGTAGACGGTGAGAATTTGCTAGAGGTTGCCGAAGCAAATGGTCCTGTAGCAGCTCTAGACGCTGCTTTACGCAAAGCTCTAACCAAATTTTATCCTCAAATTGCTGATTTTTACCTGGCGGACTATAAAGTTCGGATTCTCGATGGTGGTGCGGGGACAGCAGCTAAAACTCGTGTCCTAGTAGAATTTAGTAACGGGGTCAAACGCTGGACAACCATTGGGGTATCTGCCAATATCTTAGATGCCTCCTATCAAGCAGTTGTAGAAGGTATGGAGTATGGTTTACTATTGCAAGCTACCCAAGAAAATAAAGCAGGTATTGTTAATTAACGGACTTAACGATAAATATTTATGACCACACTTCCTCCCACAACTAGAAGTAGACTACAAAAGATTCCCCTGGCGAGCGTTGTCTGGGAAGGAGATCGCCGTCCTCTGGGAAGCATGGCATCCCATTTAGATGGAGTGCAGCATACTGAGGATGAGTGCATCATCTGGGTAGATGGTTCAGAAGGCGCAGTCAGAGCGATGGATGTTGTACCTGAAGATATGGGTATGGAGGCAGTAGTTAGAACTTTACTACGGGCGATTGAATCTCCCCATCAACCCGTTCAGCCCAACCGTCCCCAAAAAATTGTCGTGCGCGATCGCGAAATCCAGTTTTTTCTGCGGGGAGTCTTGCAAGATCTAGATATTAATGTCGAGTATTCAGCCCAACTACCATTGATAGATCGGCTGTTTGAGGGTTTTGCGCTCATCGAGGAAGAACAGCCTGAACCCCTGCCGATTATTTATAAACAGGCGGTGGAAAAGGTTTCAAGCAAGATTTGGCACAATGCACCGTGGGAATTGCTGGCAGATAGTGATATTTTGCAAGTGGAGTTAAAAGACTGTGAAATAGAGCAAGTGTATATTTGCATCATGGGCATGATGTCCGCTGAATATGGAGTGTTAATCTACCGTTCTTTGGATTCTCTCAAGCAGTTTCGCTCAGCGGCTTTAGGAGACCATAAATCACCAGCAGAGTTAGAAAAAGCCTTTTTAGCACAGGATTGCTGGTTTCTTAATTACGAAGAGGTTACAGAAGAAGACACCGCAGAGCCAGAAATTGAACCTTTTTTTGGCAGCCTCCATCCTTTTGAAGGCATGCGACATTTTTTAGATGAAGCAGAAACTAAAATTGTTTACGCTACACTGGAGTCTCTCCTGCGTTTTTGCACCCGCAATCGCTCCCTCATGGCGCAAGAACCCATTGAGGCTGTTTCTAAATCCTATCGTATTAGTCTGCCTGGAATACAAAAGAACAAACAAACTATATCTACGACAGTTTCTACTTTGCCAGAGCTTACCGCAGAATTACTCAATATGGGTCAAGGCGATCGCTCTGACTCAATCATTCAGGAAACTGATATCCCGATTCAAGAAGATTTAATTCCTGAAGGTTCCTTAATTAGCCTGGCAACTGTCGATCGAGAATTAATTAAACAGCTACAATACCAGTCCAAAACCTATTGTCAATCTTCCTCCGTTTCCTCAAAAGCATCAGAGTTGCCCACAATTTTTATTCAAACCACCCGTCCCAAGGCAAATGAGTTAATCAGCAGAATCAAAGCTGCTGGGGGGCTGAAATCCGTATGCTTTAATCCTGGTCACGATCCTTTTAGTGGAGAGATATATGATTTAGGGATGCTGCAAACCGAAGATGATGAATTATATATCTTTGCTGAATATTCCCAGGATGTTGTCCAACAAGCAAAGGCATTGAAAAAGTGGCATCAACGCTGTAAAAAGACCAAGGGTTACTGTGGTTTAGTTATTGCTATGGGAGCAACAGGAGCAAATCGAGGTCATCCTCAAGTAAAAGATATCTTGGCTATGTTTGAGGTTAAATCCATCAACGGCGCAGAGCTAGGGATGGGAGTGCTAAAGTTAATGCCTAGCTTCGATTTTTAGCTGACAATTGTATTTAAATAATCATGAGGTCAATTGATTTAATTAAAAATTAAAATCGCATTTTCTAAAATAATCTGTAACTAGCAGTCAGTATTAGGTGATTAGTTGACGCTGGATTGCGATCGCCATAATAAAAAACCGATGAGAGATAGACTAATTATCGTATGTTAATGAAACTAAAAATATGACGGGAGAAGAGTTGTTTGCCATGTTTACATCCCCTTCAGAACAGTAATAACTTCTAAGGCAAGCAAAGAGTGGTTATTGGCACAGCTAGAGATCGCCATCTTCCAAGGTCCAAGATTCCACTACTAAAGCATTGACTTCGGGCTTAGAAAGCGTAATTATTTTCTCCTGAAGCATAATCTGGACTGCGCCTTGAGCCAGATGCAAACTCAGGACGACAAAAGGAGTTCCAGGTAGTAACCCCAGGGATATTAGCCTACCGATATAACCGCCATAAACTCGACTATAGCCGACAACGATCGCAACTGAACCTGGGGATAATTCGGGGATATTAATGGCAAGGTTCATGGTTTTACGCCTCCCACCACAGTTACCACAATTCTTCGAGCAATCTCGGTGCCAATCCCAATCAGGTTATGCTCAAGACTGGCTATTACTGAACCATCATTAGTTTTACTAACTAGCTGCCCTCTTTTATGCGGCACAAACTTAAGCTGTTGAAGTTGGCGAATAATATTCTGGGGTGCATGAATCTGCTCGATGATAATATAGTCTCCTGGCTCTGCTTGATGCAATAAACGACTATTAGGATATAGCTGCAACTGCTTAGTCAATTCTGGGACAAGCTTTATTGAAGAATCGTTGACAAAAACAAATTCTTGAAACCCCTTGAGCTTTGATAAAGTCTGGCGTTTAGAGTACGCAGCGTGAGTCATAATTGGGCTGGTTTATTGAAAATAATTTTTATTTGGTTTTTTCCATATATTATAGATATAGCCTGATTCGCACTTGTTGACAATTATTTTTAAGTAGATTTAAGAATTGATGGTAACAAAAGATCGAAGCTTAGGGCGATCGCCTTGAGATTTGACCATACTTAGAGACTCGATCGCCTTGTCTTCATATCTATAGCTGATAGTTGGGGATGCAGTTGTGTTCCATAAAGAAACGGTAGTCAGCGCAGGCGCGATCGCTCTGTTCCGTAGTCCAGCCACAGTGCTGTTGCAGAGTTTCCGTAACTACAGGTAGTAGATTCATCCCGTAATGACCATTCATTGCCATAGTGGTACGACGACGCAAGATATCCACTAGGGTGTGAGCAGATTCACTCTCGACAGCATAGACAATCTGCGCTTTTATATCGGGTAAATCTGAGTCGATGCATTCTCTTAGTGCCGAATTTTCTTTAGTCAAAGCCAAAACCTCGATCGCTTTAGCACCGTAAACAGAGAACAGATGGTCGATAGTCTTAATTGACAGGGTAGACTCATATTCATCAATCGCCTGTTGAATCCGCCGATCGCTGGGTAAAATGCAGCCAGGGAGGGGGATAGTGTCGGTTTGACAAGGTCTGGGCGATCGCTTCATCCGCTTCAAGATCGCATCAACCATTTCTTCCCCGACATTACGATAAGTAGTTAACTTGCCGCCAATTAGGGAGAATAAGTTCCCTACCCCTTCTTTGCGGTGGTCAAAAATAATATGCTTGCGGGTAATGCTGCCTGGTTTCTTTCCTTCAGCGTTAGGTAGAGGACGGACACCTGAGTAAGTAAATTTAACGTCATCTCGCCCTAACTTAGCCGTGGGAATAATGCTATTAGTTTCTTGCAATAAATAGTCAATTTCAGCATCATCAGCTTTAAGATTATCAATATCACCTTTATAAGGGATGTCGGTAGTGCCGATCAGATACTTACCCAACCAAGGAATGATAAAGAAAGGACGACCATCAGATTTCGCCTCGACGTATAGGGTAGAGCCAGGTGCGCCAGGAAACTCATCCACCACAATATGACTGCCCTTGGTGCCACCATTCTTGTTTGTCTTGCCAATGGGAGATTTATGTCCTTCTTTACTACCTAAATGACATACCTGGTCGATCCAAGGACCTGCGGTATTGATAATTACGGCATCTTTGCTGCCAGAGATGGTGATTTTTTCTCCCGTCAGCTTATCCTTACAAACAACATCAGTAATGCGGGAATCTTCGATCGGTAATTCCGTCACTTCTAAATAGTTTAGAGCCACCGCTCCTGCATTTTGCGCTGAGATAATGTTTTCTAAACAAAGACGTTCTGCTAAAGTCACCTGAGCATCATAGTATTGCGAGCCACCCGTGAGACTTTCTCCATCAAGGGAGCGAAATAACTGCTTGAACTTCTTCTGGGGCAACATCCGATGTACGGGCAGGGTCTTATCATAGCTAAAAATATCATAAAGAATCATTCCTGCCCATATTTTCCAATAGGGACGAGAGCGATCGCCATAGATAGGAATTGTTAGCTGTAGGGGAGTAACTAAATGGGGAGCAGTGTGCAGCAGCACCTCTCGCTCTTTTAACGACTCTCTAACCAAGGGAAATTCAAAATACTCTAAATAGCGTAAACCTCCATGGATTAGGCGACTCGACCAGCTAGAACTGCCGCTAGCAAAATCGTTTTTTTCCACAATGATCGTGTTTAAGCCCCTAATGGCAGCATCTCTAGCGACACCTGCACCGTTAATTCCTCCACCGATAATAATTACGTCGTAGTCTGTCCGTTGAATTTGTGCCAAATCTCGCATAACCAATTCTTTAAAAATGTTTCTTTTTAATGCTGACCATCTTCTCTAAGTTAACTAATCATTGCCATTTAATCATGGAAGAAAAAATAATATAGAGGAAGTCACTCCATGTTGATGGGATCGACATCAATGGTCATGCTGACGGATTTGGCTAAATGCGATCGCAGTAAATTCAAATCGGGCAAATTATCTTTAGCTGTCGGGGGGAACTTGAGTAATATCTGCCAGCGATAGCGACGGGCAACTCGCATAATATTGGCTGGTGCGGGACCGAGAATTTCGTATTCTGAACTTAAATTATCAATTAGGCGATCTGCTAAAGTTTCCGCAGCCTGTTCTACTTCTTGCTCGTCAAGGCTACTTAACTTGATTAAAATTAGATTTCCGTAAGGAGGATAGTTTAATTCGGCTCTTTGTGCCAGCTCGGTGTTACTAAAATCGTGGTAGTTATGGGTTTTGACCGCCTGAATTACAGGATGTTCGGGGGAATAGGTTTGGAGAATGACTCTGCCAGGAAGATCGCCTCTGCCCGCCCTGCCTGCTACCTGGGTTAAGGTCTGAAAGGCTCTTTCAGCGGCGCGATAATCACTGCGATGTAATAGTCCATCTGCTGCCACAATACCCACTAGAGTCACTCCAGCAATGTCCAAGCCTTTGGTGAGCATCTGTGTCCCGATCAACAAATCTGCCTCTTTATGGATAAAGCGATCGATTAACTGACGGTGTGCGCCCTTGTTCCTGGTGGTGTCACTATCAAAACGAATACATTTGAGTTCGGGGAATAATTTAGTTAATTCTTGAAATACTTTTTGCGTCCCGCTACCAAAAAACTTGAGATAGGGAGAATTACATTCAGGACAGATCTCAGGCTGAATTCGCGTATGGTTACAGTAGTGACAGCGCAACAGTTTGGCTGCTCCCTCATGGGTATGGTGATAAGACAAAGAAACATCACAGTCTGGACATTCCATCACGTAACCACAACTCCGACAGGAGACAAAAGTACTGTGTCCTCGCCTGGGAATAAATAAGATGCCCTGTTGTTTTTGTTCTTGCATCTGGGCGATCGCATTTTGCAGAGACAGACTAAAGATCGATCTATTTCCTCGACTCAGTTCCTGGCGCAGATCGATAATGGACACTTGAGGTAGAGGGCGAGAACCAATTCTTTCAGGTAGGGATAGATAAAATGTTTTGTTTGTTGATTTGGCATCTAGTAGGGGCGATTCACGAATCGCCCCTACGCCACTAACTGCCAATAAACTTTCTAAAGAGGGAGTAGCCGAACCTAAGATCAAGGGACAATTTTCCAGTTCAGCCCGCCATTGAGCTACCTGACGAGCGTGATAGGTAGGGGCTGGACGATCTTGTTTGAAACTGGAATCGTGTTCTTCGTCTAGGACAATTAAGCCCAAATTTGGCAAAGGAGCAAAGATCGCCGATCGCGTACCAATTACTACCTGGGGTTCTCCCTGGATTGTCTGTCTCCAGGTATCATAGCGTTCTCCTGCCGATAATTTACTGTGATAGACACACACCTGTTTACCGAAGCGAGCGCGAAAACGGTCTGTAAGCTGTGGTGTTAAGCCAATTTCGGGAACAAGTACTAAAGCAGATTTACCTTGGGCTAATCTAGGTGCGATCGCCTGAAGGTATACCTCTGTTTTTCCCGAACCTGTTACCCCATGTAGCAAAATCTGAGTATATTCTGGTTGAGCATTGATTACTTTCAATGCCTCTGCTTGGTCAGGACTTAATTCTTTGGGTCGATCTGCCGCCTGCAGGATACCCTGTTCTTTACGTAGAATTTCTCTATCGGAGAGAATAACATAACCTTTATTTTCCAACTTCTTAACGGTTGCAGAAGTAGTACGGCATAGGTCGATTAACTCTTTCAGCCATAGTTCCCCGCCTCTATTTTTGAGAATCTGTAATATTTCCTGCTGTCTAGTAGTTAGATCCTCCAGCAAACTATTTGTTGCCAAGGTAATTGCGGTTTTTAACTTAGGTCTTGCTCGTTTTGGTGGTTCAAGATAACTCTCTATCCAACCCCGTTTACTAAGCTCTCTGATACCACGGCTTGCTCCTTTTACCTGATTTCGGAGATAGTTTACGCTGTAGTCGCCTTCTTGATGATTTTGCAGCAGACGCAGAATTTTTCCTGCCACCACACTACAAAAGGTTTCGGCACCAGGGGGAACATTAGGGCTTAATTTAACTCTTCTTTGCGATCGCCCCAGCAACCCAGGCGGCAGAGCTACCCGAATTGCACTCATCAAATCTGTACTGTAGTAGTTGGCAATTTTTTCTAGTAGCTGCCAATAAGTTTCTTGCAAGAATCCCGAGGTAATCACGTCTTCTATCGGGCGAATCCTAACTGGGTCTAAATCTATAGGAGGAGAACTCACCAACCGAATCGCAATTCCTCCTGTCTGCTGCATGCCAAAGGGGACGCTGACAATATCACCAGACTGCACCTCAAGCTCAGGCGGAATACTGTAGGTATACAGTCCCTGCGAACCTGGAGCATCTACTAGAACCTCAACCCACTGCCCAGAATCAACCTGATAATCACCTGGCGGTTCGGCTACTAGCAAACTTGTCTTAATCGCTGATGTGTATGTAGAGCATTGCGTAGCCATGCCGTTAAGCTTATCGCTACAATCTAGGGAAGACGCATTTTTATCAGTATCAGTCAGCATTAAAACCTTTAGTGAGTTATCCGTTTAAGAATACTATTCTACATTCACTGTAAAGCGCTCAGTAATTTTACCGATCTATTTCAAGTAAATATTTAAGTAAATAATTGATTAGTAATACTTTTATTTTATGCCTTGAATGATTTTAGTAAAAGTTGAATTAAGTAAAAAAAAACACATTGTTATATAAAGCACATTGACTATAATAGTTGATGTCACCACCTCATTACAAAACTGACTTTATAGTAAACAGAGCTACATTTTTAAATCGATTTTTGTGAAAGGATGTTAGGTAAGTCAACAAAGTAAATTCTGAATAAAAGTTGCCAAACTGCCACTGTATTTATACTCTATCCGTTACGAAAAACTTAATCTGTCAATCTTTTTAGGACAAAACAAACGTTTACATTATCCTATTTTCTTAAAAAAAGTATTAAGAAAAGCTATGTTTTTAGGCTTAAAATCCAGAAGTGTGAGATTTTAATAACAAAGCAATAAACTTTAATAACAAAAAGCGTTTTACTTCAAAAACCTGTTTCATTCATTTTACTGACCATTATTCTGATAGCAAAAAATTTTAAATCGATTAATTTCGTATAAGCAAAGCAAATATAATCTGGTTGTCTAACTACAAAGTCAATTGAAAATTTATACCGAATATCAAAAAACTTTTTACTAAAACAGGATTAAGCCCATGACTCTAGTAAAGTTGACCGAAAATGATAGCTACATCATAGATGAAGCTGCTGAAAAGATTGAGGAAGATTTAAAATTGGTCGATGCTGAATATTCGCTGGAAGAAATTGGCGGTTCTGGTACTAGAAGTCGGCGGAAGATTCCTCTAGAAGACAATATTGGCGCATTTTTCAAAGAGATGGCTCGTTATCCTCTATTGACAGCAGAGGAAGAAATTATTTTGGCAAATGATGTCAAAATGTGGCTAGAAATAGAGGCAACCAGACAGAAACTGCTGACAGAACAAGAGCGATCGCCGACCAAAGCTGAGTTGGCAACCGCAATGAATCTAGAGTCTGCAAGACAGCTAGATGTGCTGCTGTATCGAGGAAAGGTAGCCAAGCGCAAAATGATTCGTTCCAATCTGCGTTTAGTGGTATCAATCGCCAAGCGATATCTTAATCGTGGCGTTCCTTTTCTTGATTTGATTCAAGAGGGAGCGATCGGTTTAAATCGAGCTACCGAAAAGTTCGATCCCAACAAGGGTTATAAGTTTTCTACCTATGCTTATTGGTGGATACGTCAGGCAATTACCCGTACGATTGCTAATGATGCTCGGACGATTCGCTTACCGATCCATATTGTTGAAAAACTTAACAAGCTTAAAAAAGCCCAAAGAAATCTCAAACAAAAGCTACAGAGAAATCCTAACGAAACTGAGTTAGCCGAGGAACTGAAAATTGCGCCTTCTCAACTGCGCCAGCTATTAGAATTACGCCGTCAGTCTTTATCCCTAAATCATCGTGTCGGCAAGGCAGAAGATACCGAGTTAGTAGATTTACTAGAAGATAGCGATCTGCAACTTCCTGAAGAGCAGATGAATGAAACGATGATGCGTCAGGAAATCACTGATGTTTTGGATGATGTTTTAACCCAGCGGGAAAAGGATGTAATTTGCTTACGTTATGGCTTGTGTACTAGCCAACCCTATACCCTAGAGGAAGTCGGGGGCATGTTTAGCCTTTCCCGCGAAAGAGTACGCCAGATTCAAAGCAAGGCTATGCGTAAGCTGCGTCGTCCTCAAGTAGCTCGTCGTCTCAAAGGATGGTTAAATTAATTAATAATTTTAATAATTAATTATGAATAATCTATCAGGGAAGCTTCAAAATTCAATCTGAAGCTTCTTTTTTTGTGATGATTTACGACGCGAAGCTAGTCCTAAATCATACCGCTCCGCATATCCTTTAGGGCATATGCTTTAGGACATATTGGACCGCCCATTACTTCAGCAAAAGTTTTTTACATCCTTAATTCTAGACTCCATAGCATTACGCATTCATCAACTTCATTGAAGGTTAAGGAAAAGTTAACAGATAATCGTTTCTGGTTAATATATGATTAATTGCTGCACCTATTTTTTGTTCTAAAGCGATCGGCATCATGCTAATCAAACTATTGATTAGTAGATTGAATAGTAGATAAATTAAGACACTGCCAGTTAAAAAAATCCCAATTATCATTAATATTTGGCTATTGCTCTCTGATTCATTTTTAGAGCTTTGAGGGGAATGGTAGGACATAAGTACTTGAGCAAAATCAATTGTGTAGTTCTGGTAGGGGAGCAGGGGAGCAGAGGAGGAAATATAACAATAGATACGCCTACAAAATATACAAATAAATTTGCCTACCTACTTACAAATACAGATAATGTAAATTAAAGAGCGTTATTTTCGTGTTGATATTTTGCCTTACTAAGAAACCGTATTAATTTTATAGCCTAAAAAAACTAACTATTCATCCTTTGAATGGAATTATAGTTAGCTATAAATATTGGTATATTTAATTTAACCCAAAAAGCTTATAGATAATGGCTTAGAGCTGAGAGCTGCAAACGCAGTTTGTTAAACTTTTGTTTTTTCCAACATCAATTTAGAACGCCTGACATCTTCGGGAATTGTCACGGGATAATCACCTGTAAAACAAGCTGAACAGAAATGATTAGTATTTTCCTGGGTTGCTTCAAGCATTCCCTCCCAGCTTAGATATGCTAGGGTATCCACTCCAATTCGCTCTTCAATCTCCTTAACCGATTTAGTCGCAGCAATTAGCTGATTCTGGTTATCGGTATCAATGCCATAGAAACAGGGATGAGTTACGGGAGGAGAAGAAATTCTCATATGCACTTCCGTTGCTCCAGCATCTCGAAGAGTTTTAACGATTTTCTTGCTAGTTGTACCCCGTACAATCGAATCATCCACAATAATAATTCTTTTACCTTGCAAGGCATCTTTGAGGGTGTTGAGCTTCATACGGATACCAGCTTCCCGCATACTTTGAGTCGGCTGGATAAAGGTGCGTCCCACATAGCGATTTTTAATCAGTCCTTCGCCGTAAGAAAGTCCAGATTCACGGGAAAACCCGATCGCCGCAGGAATACCCGAATCAGGTACCCCAATCACCAAATCTGCATCTACAAAGGATTCTCTAGCAAGCTGTCTACCCAGACGAATCCGATAGCTATATAAAGTCTCGTCATGCATGACGCTATCAGGACGAGCAAAGTAGATCATTTCAAAGATGCACAGTTTTTTCTCCGCTTTTTCTGCCCAATTAATTGAAACCATCCCTGAATCGGTAATCCAAACTAGTTCTCCTGGCTGTACGTCTCGCACATACTCTGCACCGATAATATCTAAACCACAGGTTTCAGAGGATAAGACATAGCGTTGCTGCGACTCACCTTCTTTTGACAACACGCCAATTGCTAGAGGGCGAATGCCATTGCGATCGCGTACACCCATCAAGCCATCTGGGGTGGCGATCGCCAGGCTATATGCCCCCTCACAGAGCTTAAAGGCACTAATTGCTCCTTGAATCCAATCTTTACCTTGATTGACCTCATCAGCGATCGCCAAAGCTAACATTTCAGAATCGGTAGAAGTAACAAAATTAGCCTTTCTTCGGGTTAAATGCTGGCGTAGCTCTACCGCATTAACCAAATTACCGTTATGTGCCAGAGCTAACTTACCAAGTCGGCTATCTAAAACTACTGGTTGAGCATTTTCTTTCAGACTTGAGCCAGTAGTGGAGTAGCGAGTATGACCAACCGCCATCTCTCCTGGAAGCTGCCCCAAGATTTCTTCATTGAAGACTTGAGATACCAAACCCATATCTTTGTGGCAGTAGACATCTCCTCTATACAAAGTAGCGATTCCTGCCGATTCTTGTCCTCGATGCTGTAAGGCATAAAGACCAAAATAGGTCAGCTTGGCTACATCAAAGGTAGCTTCTGGGGCATACACCCCAAACACGCCACAGGCTTCTTCTGGTTTATCACTACGCTGAATACTCATTAAAGAATCAGCATCTTCAGTCCAATCGAAAGGCTGTTGTGGCATCATACTACTGGCTTGCTCCTAATCTTGGGTTAATTAAGTATTTAAAATTGGTACAAATGCTTTTGACCATTGGCTCAGGCAGAGCATATTTCCTTTGCGTGACAATTTTTCTACGGGGGGTAATCAAGAAATTTTGGTTTGCGCTTACTTTGTACTGTGCTGAAATAGTCTGCGTTCTATTGCCTGACTCCAGATAGTATTAATATGTTCAATCTTAACATTAATTAACGAAAGATTATCCTTAGTTAAAATATTCAAACTTGAAGCTGGTTCATTTACGGTACCTAGTTTGCTCCAGCGATCGCTCAAATTATTCCGTAAATAAGCTTCCCAATCATCTGTCATTCCTGAATTTACAGATACAATAATTTGACTGGCAGTTTCACCAAATAAGACCTCATCTAAGCGTTGGGACTCTGATACAGAAATGCTTACAGTTGCCCCTAAGTTGTTGCCAATACAGGCTTCGGCTAAAGCAACGGCTAATCCACCCTCTGCTAAATCGTGAGCCGAATCGATCCAGCCTTGGCGGATACCGTGACGACAAGCGGCTTGAACACTTTTTTCTAGAGCAAAATCTACTATAGGGGGCATGCCAGCTACTACATTGTGAACTGCTGCTAAATATTCAGATGCACCAAGGGAAGAATTGGCATTACCTAATAAATAAATAATATCTCCAGTCTTAGTCCAAGACTGACCACATATTTTAGAGATATCGGGGACTAAACCCACCATCCCAATCACGGGGGTGGGATAGATTGGTTGAGGATTTCCTGCCGAATCGAGGGTTTCATTGTATAAAGAAACATTGCCTCCTGTAACAGGAGTAGACAGTTCGCGACAGGCATCTGCTATACCTTTGCAAGCATTTGCTAGCTGCCAATAACCCACTGGTTTTTCGGGACTGCCAAAATTGAGATTATCCGTCACAGCGATCGGTTCGGCACCGACACAGCTTAGGTTTCTGGCTGCTTCTGCTACGGCTGCTTTCGCTCCTTCATAGGGATCGAGATAGACATAACGAGGATTACAGTCAGTGGTTGCTGCTACCCCAGTAGTACAGTCTTCTGGTTTAGCATTGAGGGGACGAACTCTAATTACCGCGGCATCCGCCCCTCCAGGCAGCAGAATCGTGTTGTTTTGTACCTGATGATCGTATTGGCGATATACCCACTGTTTTGAGGCAATAGTTGGGGTATCCAATAGCTGTAATAGAATCTCGTTCCAGGTTTTATAGGTTCCTTGGACATCTATTCCCTGATAATCACAGCCTGGTAAACTATCCGCCGTCCATTTGGCAGCTTCCTTGGCATAGGCGGGAGGTTCGGTTAATAATTCTCGGTGATAAATTGGTGTATCGTCGGCTAAAGCTGTAGCGGTAACTTCGGCGGCGATCGCACCTTGAAATAAAATTCTCACTACTGGTTCTTCAATCACAGAACCCGCTACTACTGCTTGGAGTTCCCACTTGTGAAAAATATCGATCAATTCCTGTTCTCTTCCTTTTACTGCCACAAACAGCATTCTTTCCTGAGACTCAGACAGCAAATATTCATAAGGAGTCATGCCTGGTTCTCTGGCGGGGATCGAATCTAAATCTAGTTCAATCCCCACCCCACCTTTATCAGCCATCTCAGACGTGGAACAGGTTAAGCCCGCTGCCCCCATATCCTGTGCCGCCACTACTGCCCCAGTTTTAAACGCTTCCAGACAAGCCTCAACTAAAGACTTTTCTAAAAAAGGATCTCCCACCTGTACCGCAGGGCGATCGTCCATCGAATCATCGGTTAGTTCTGCACTGGCAAAACTTGCTCCCCCCATACCGTCTCTACCAGTTGTAGAGCCTACATAAAGCACAGGATTACCAATCCCCGATGCACCAGATTTAACAATCTCATCAGTTTCCATCAGTCCTAGTGCCATGGCGTTGACTAAAGGATTACCCGAGTATGCTCCATCAAAGTAGATTTCACCCGCTACTGTAGGCACACCAATGCAATTACCATAGTGAGAAATACCTTCAACCACACCTTGGAATATGCGCCTAGTTCTCGCATCTTCTAAATTACCAAAGCGCAAGGAATTAAGAATCGC
Source organism: uncultured cyanobacterium (assembly GCA_963724445.1). Classification (GTDB taxonomy): domain Bacteria; phylum Cyanobacteriota; class Cyanobacteriia; order Cyanobacteriales; family Xenococcaceae; genus Waterburya. The sequence goes on from CAVRWR010000156.1 coordinate 92,126, forward strand.
AATGGGACGCGCCCCCATAGTAAAAATATCCCGCAGAATGCCCCCAACCCCCGTAGCAGCACCCTGAAATGGTTCTACTGCTGAAGGATGATTGTGAGATTCGATTTTGAAGGCTAGCTGTAAACCGTCACCTAAATCTACTACTCCCGCATTTTCTCCTGGTCCGACTAAAATGCGATCGCCGACCGTGGGAAACTGACTTAATAAGGGTCGAGAATTTTTATAGCAGCAGTGTTCTGACCACATCACCCCAAACATGCCTAATTCTGCTTTATTTGGATGACGACCTAAACGTTTGACAATTTCTTGATATTCCTCTGGCTTGATACCTTCTGAGGCAATTTCTTCAGCACTAAAGGGGATAGACCCGATCTCAGACATAGATAATTCCAGAGATAATTTCAGACTAGATGGCACAGGCTTTATTTTATCTATACTTGGTCGGATCGAATCATGATTTTTCTAATTGCTTAATTTAATTGCTTGAGTCGATCGACAGTCTAGGTTCAACTATTTGTCTGTCTGGCTTTGACAGATTGTCGTCAAAGCTTGACTTTTTCCTGACACAAAAAATTTGCGTTGGGGATACATTTAATGACAAAATAATTACTAATAAAGCTAATAATAACTATTCAAGATTTGTTAATTATCAAAGCAGTATAAAAAGATGCTCCAGACAAACCCTTGATAGATATAGCTTCGCCCAACTTGGCTTATTTTAATTGTTTAAATCAGAATAGTAATTGCTATTAATACTGCTTGTCTATCTACTGTAGCCTTTGTAGTAACTAAACAAATTATTAGTTATGACATATATTATGTAACTGCTCCCACAATATATATATCACAGGCGATCGCTCTTGTTTAAAGTTCAAGCATAATCTGCTAACTATATCTTTAATATTTTTTTAGGGAACAATAGATTTAGGTTCTTTGGAGAGGAATATTTATCATGCAGCAAAAAAAGGTAAATAAGCCACAGCAAAATAGTTTTCAGACAATATCTGGTTTAAAATCCAGACCAATACACTATGACTTTTCTTATAAAAATCCTTTTCCCTCGCAAAAAACCATCGATGAATTACTCAAAGAAGGCTATGTGGGCATCGATCATAAGCTAGCTGATGATAATGCTTTTGCTGCGGTGGCATATAAATTCAAAAACCAAATTAAATGGACAATTAGCAATCGTCTTGAATCAGAAATTTGGCTGATGACGACCGATAAACAGGCTTTACAGAATTTGGCAGAATTTATGCTAAATAAGTTTAGTTGGTCCCCAATGGTTTATGCTGCCAAGCCAAAAGAAGCTTTTATATTTACACCTAAAAACGATACAGAAAGAGCGGCAATTGAAGCTACTGTTTCAGGAGAATATGGCTGGCAAGGTTCGCTATATTCCTTGGAATTATATGAATATCAGGATAATGAAGCAGGATTTATTTTTACTACTAAACCCTTGGATTCGGTAAAACAAGAATGGTTATTGGTTAAGTTGAATTTTATCGACTATTCAGGCTCATGGAGCCATCACGAAGGAAGTCTAGAGCAGGTATATTACATTTGGAAAGAGAATATACAATTGTCTGAGCCTAACTACAAACCGACCTCTGATGAAATATTAGACGCAATTCAAGATTAATCACTTTAATCTAAAATCTAACTTAAGTTTAATTGGTAAGCTAAATAAGACCAATTATTCTCAAAAGCGATCGCAAGTTAAGCAAAATGATGATCTTACCTGGTGCAACTGTTACGATTACTAACTCTGACGATATCTACTATAACTTTCAAGGCTTAGTGCAGCGCATAGACGACGGTAAAGTTGCCGTGCTGTTTGAGGGAGGCAACTGGGATAAACTAGTCACCTTCAACTTAACTGAAGTAGAAGCGGTAGATCTAACCAAGAAGAAATAGGGTTAACATAGCCAAAAAGTAAGGATAACGAAGAGAAAAAATGATTTTATCTCCTCATCCTTTATTCCTTCTTACGAAGTTTGCTCAACGGGGGGAACCCCCGCAACGCAACTTCGCGCTTATCCCTTATACTTTGAAAATGCGTCTTCCCTTGCCCCAATTTACAGTTGACGATCGCAATCCCAAACATATTGGAGAGGTGATCGAAACTTCCACAACTCAATACTTAGCTCAATGCCTTGAACCAGAGGATCTTAAGTTTCCCGTGATGCCGCCTTTCGGTAGCTGGATTAAATCTTTTGATGAGGAGTCGGGTAATAAGATATTTTCCGTTGTTACCTACGTTACCACTAGTCCGATTGATTCAGTCCACCGTGCCAGGGCATTAGGCTTATCCTTGGAAGAATTGCGGGAACAACAGCCGCAGATCTTTGCCATGCTGAAAACGGAATTTAAAGCGGCGATCGTTGGGTTTGAAACTCCTAACAATTTGAACGGTAGTAATTCAGGTCAAGTCTACCAATATTTACCTCCACGTCCACCCCAGATTCATCAGTCAGTTTATCAGTGTGATACAGAAGAAGTTGTTCACTTTACCGAGAAACTAGACTTTTTGAGAACCTTATTATCAGCCAAAGATATCCCCGTAGAGTCTTTAGTCGCAGCCTCAGTAAGGGATGTCTATCGCCAACGTCAGGCAAACCGAGATTGGCTAGTTAATGTTGGACGAACTCTCAGTACCCTCCTGAAAGATGATTACGATCGCCTGCGCTACATTCTCAGTCAAATTCACTGGTAAGCTGTCAGTCCCCAATCCTCAATCCCTAGAAAAGGTCTTAATTGAAATGTTTTGGGTAGTTTTCTAGAATGAAGTGGAAAACTTGAGAGCAAAGCAGGAATAATGATCGAAGCTTACGCAGTTCATGAGGCTGGTGGAAAATTTGAGCCATTTGAATACGACCCTGGTGAATTAGGGGATGAGCAGGTAGAAATTGACGTTGAATATTGTGGCATCTGTCATAGTGATTTAAGTATGGTGAATAATGACTGGGGCATATCGCAATATCCTCTTGTTCCTGGTCATGAAGCGGTCGGTAAGATCGCGGCAGTCGGTAGTAAAGTCAAAGAATTAAAAGTAGGTCAAAGAGTTGGCTTAGGTTGGTATGCAGATTCATGTATGCACTGTGAATGGTGTCTATCGGGGGATCAAAATCTCTGTTTAAATGCCGAAGGTACAATTGTGGGTCGATATGGGGCATTTGCCGACAAAGTACGGGGTCATCAAAACTGGGTAGTACCTTTGCCCGATGGTCTTGATGCAGCTAAGGCTGGACCTTTATTTTGTGGCGGAATTACGGTGTTTAATCCGATTGTTCAGTTTGATGTTCAGCCTACAGACAAGGTAGGAGTAATTGGCATTGGTGGACTGGGACACTTAGCTTTGGGTTTTCTTAGTGCCTGGGGATGTGATGTAACTGCTTTCTCCTCTAGTCCAGACAAAGAAGCAGAAGCGAAAAAAATGGGGGCAAATCACTTTATTAACTCCAAAGATCCCGAAGCCATAGCTGCTGCTGCCGACTCCTTTGACTTTATTATTTCTACAGTGGCGGTCGATCTCGATTGGAATAGCTACGTTATGGCTTTACGTCCCCGTGGCAGGCTACACTTTGTCGGAGTAGTCCCTAATCCGATTTCCACGCCAATTTTTCCTCTAATTATGAGGCAAAGGTCGATTAGTGCCAGTCCCGTTGGCAGCCCCACTACCATAGACAAGATGCTGGATTTTGCTGCACGGCATAATATTCAGCCAATTACCGAAACCTATTCTTTCGATCGCATTAATGAAGCGATGGAGCGTTTACATAGCGGTCAGGCTCGGTATCGTGTGGTATTGGAGCGTTGACCAGTTAAACAGATTTTGTTTAAACCTTGGAGATCGTCTGGCTTGATTGGAAGGTCAGAGATTTCTTTTTGTTGCTTTTTGTTGCCTTGAATCGCGATCGCCAACTTTGTTAGTAAACTTTATAGTGAAAAGAGGCTGATATCTGATTATTGACTTACATCTATTCTACTAAGCGCTTAAAATCTAAAAACTTACAACTTACACTTAATTTCCTAGCAGTAGTTCAAACTTAGTTTATTTTCTAAACATTATTCGACTGGTAGCCTAATATCTATGACAAATCAATCTCCTTCAGAACCCCCTAATTCGATTCCCGAACGCCGTAGAAGACCTGCAACAGGAGTCACTTTTGATGAGATGATTGCCATTATTGTGGCTTTCTCTACCATTGGAACTATCTTATTCTGGGCTATGGGCGGTAGAAACAGTAAACTTGCTGATAATCTTGGTTTAGGTAACGGCAGTAGCTTATTGACCTCTAGTGCAACTCAGGGGGCTGGTGGCGATCTTCTATCGGCAGACAAAAATGCCTTATTGAGCCGCAATCGAGACTTAGAAGTAGAAAATCGTCGGCTAGCTGCCAAACTGCAAGCACAAGAAACCCCAGTGGCGTACATTCCGCCAAACCAAAAAGTCAATCTGCCACCCAAGGTTGCCCAAAAATCTCTTACCCTTGATTCTGGAGCTAGACTAGTTCCCCTCGCAGGAGTTGCCGCTCTGCCTGGATTCCAAACCAATACTAACAATAAGCAAGTTCTTAGCAGAATAAATTCATCACCTGAAATTCCAGAGGATGTGGAAGTAGAAGCGGTTATAATTCCTGAAACTACACCCAAGGTAGAACCTAAAAAGCCAGTAGCAATAGTTCCTGAAACGGCAGAAAACCCCACGCAGGTCGTTCCTGTACCGACCGCACCAGCCAAGGTAGAACCTGAGAAAACTCAAATGCCTCAAGATGTTGTTCCTGACTATTGGGCTTATCCTTTTGTCAAACAGATGAGAGACAAGGGGTTGGTTCCCGAACTAGCTAAGAATCAGGAATTTGACCCAGATGCCTTGATCACTAGAGCAAGTATGGCAACTTTGGTTAGTCAGGCTTTTGATCGACAGCCGAAAAATGAAAAGATCAAGAAATTCAACGATGTTAGCAATAACAATGCGATCGCCAAAGATATTGACCAAGCAGTCAGTACTGGCTTTATGCAGGGCTACTCGGACAATGAGTTCAAACCTCTGGAAAATATTCCTCGTTATCAGGTCTTAGTTACCCTGGCTACAGGATTGGGTTTAAAGCCATCACAAGATGCCGATCGGATTCTCCAGCAGTTTGACGATAATTCCCAAATGCCTGATTGGGCAAAACAACAGGTAGCAGCAGCCACAGAAGCTGGATTGGTAGTAAATCCTCCTGGTACTGCTAAGAGTTCTTTGGTCCCAGAAAGACCAGCCACCAGAGGCGAAGTAGCAGCCATGATTCACCAAGCTTTAGTTAAAACTGGTAAACTAAAACCCTTGGATTCTGAATACCTTGTCAAGCCTTAGTCAAGCATTAGTTAAAGAGGTATTGCATCAGCCCCTAGATTAGTCTATGGGGTTTTTTTAATCAGTCCCAAATAAAATACAAATTAGGTAATAAAGCTCATGTCTGCTCCACCGATTCAGTGGTATCCAGGACACATTGCCAAGGCTGAAAGACAGCTAAAAGAACAGCTAAACAAGGTAGATGTAGTCTTAGAGATTCTTGATGCCAGAATTCCTCAAGCCTCACACCACCCTCAGATAGATAGCTGGATTGGTACCAAACCCAGGATTACAGTGTTAAATCGCGAGGATATGATTCCTGAATCAGCTAAACAAGCATGGTTAAGCTGGTTTCAATCTCAGTCAATCCAACCATATTTTGCCAATGCTAAACAGGGTAAAGGAATTGATGCGATCAAAAGTGCTGCTCAAAAAGCAGGGGTGGCAATGAATCAGCGTCGGCGCGATCGCGGTATGCGTCCTCGTCCAGTCAGGGCAGTAGTTGTTGGCTTTCCCAACGTCGGCAAGTCGGCATTAATTAACCGTTTAGTCGGCAAAAAAATCGTCGTTAGTGAACGCCGTGCTGGAGTTACCCGTCAGCTACGCTGGGTAAAAATATCTCAGGAAATTGAGCTACTGGATGCTCCAGGAATAATTCCCTGGCGGCTGGAAAATCAGCATGATGCCGTTAAGCTGGCTATCTGTGAAGATATTGGTGAAGCATCTTACGATAATCAAGTTGTTGCCGCCGAGGCAGTAGATTTACTAATCAAAATTGGTTATGACAAGGTTCTTAAATCTCGGTTTAACTTTGACTTCGATGCCGAAACTACAGGAGAAGCTTTTTTGCAATCTGTCAGCGATCGCGCTTTTAATGGAGATAAAGAAAGAGTTGCCCGTCAAGTACTTTATGATTTTCGTGCGGGAAACATGGGTAAGATTCCTCTAGAATTACCGTAATTAGAAGGATACGAAACTAAAAAGACTTGACAAATACTGAAGTGGCAATACTTAAGGTTTTAAAGAGTGCCTCTTCTCGCTTTATCCACTGCTTATTGAGCAACGCCATGTCAAATGGGTAGATTGACTACTGTTGCCCAATTGTGGAAAATCAGCATGATGCCGTTAAGCTGGCTATCTGTGAAGATATTGGTGAAGCATCCTACGATAATCAAGTTGTTGCCGCCGAGGCAGTAGATTTACTAATCAAAATTGGTTATGACAAGGTTCTTAAATCTCGGTTTAACTTTGACTTCGATGCCGAAACTACAGGAGAAGCTTTTTTGCAATCTGTTAGCGATCGCGCTTTTAATGGAGATAAAGAAAGAGTTGCCCGTCAAGTACTTTATGATTTTCGTGCGGGAAACATGGGTAAGATTCCTCTAGTAATTACCGTAATTAGAAGGATACGAAACTAAAAAGACTTGACAAATACTGAAGTGGCAATACTTAAGGTTTTAAAGAGTGCCTCTTCTCGCTTTATCCACTGCTTATTGAGCAACGCCATGTCAAATGGGTAGATTGACTCTACTGTTGCCCAATTGCGATCGCCAAAATATTCTACTTCAACTTTAGTGTCAGGGGAAGAGTAACTAAG
>CAVRWR010000157.1:0-10220 GCA_963724445.1 uncultured cyanobacterium
GTAGTGATGCATTTACCAAATGCGCTTTTTTTTTACCGTATGGAGAGGTCAAGGCGATCGCTTGCAACCTAATTTTTAGAGGTAATAGAATTACGAATCGGGTATTTCATCAGTTCTTTTGACGGAAATATATTTAGCTTCAAATTCAAGATGTAGCCACAATAATTGACCTTTTGTCTGGATAAATGGATTAAGCGATCGTGTATTTAATTTGCATAGGCAAACCCAAGTGTAAAAAAAAGCACATCACAAAGAACTTGCTCTAAGTGTTTACATCTAGAAAATATGCGGGTATTATTTGTCTGACAAAACTACAATTTTCATTGTCCAGATTGAAGTTTTGCTGTCTATCTTATATTACCTAACTATTCGTCTATCTATTGAATTTATTACGTATGGCTAATATTATAGGCACCATAGAACGAGAGATTTTGCTCAAAGCTTTATGGTTTAAAGGAAAAGCTGCAGTTGAAAAGTACTATATATACTTGCAAAATATTAGGCAAGATTACCGATGGCTAATGATGTTTATCATAGCGAGATTTCCTTTTGGTAGATGGTTAGGCACATTTTTTTATCGCGATCGCCAAATAGAACAAAAGTCTCATTGCCATACAGTAAAGCAGGAAACTTATCCGATTACAACTTTAGATAAAATTAATCAGCTTAAATCAATCTTTAGAGATGTAGATTCAGCAATAGCTGTAGAGTCAATTAAAGAACATGGTTATTATTTGGGTTTGCAATTGCCTAATTTTATCCTAAAAGATATCTTAGAATATGCTTATACAGCAAATATTAGTATTGACGGAAATCAAGGTTTTAACTTCAAGTACTCTGCTAAAGATTGAGCTGCCAAGCAATATAATTGCGAAATTTTAATTGGTAATTATTTAGCAGTTAACTCCGAATGTTTAGCTATGCAAAAACTAGTTAACGACCCCAAATTAAGAGAAATTGCCACAAAATATTTGGGGAAAGAACCTATTCTAGTTCGTAGTCAAATGGGCTGGACTTTTGTTGGCAGTAAAAAAGCCTATGCTCAAAAAGGGGAAATTGGTAGCCCGACATTTTTGTTTCACTATGATTTAGATGATTATCGCGCTTTAAAATTTTTCTTCTACTTGACAGACGTAGACTCCTACAGCGGTTCACATCGCTGTGTTTTGGATAGCCATAAAAAGCGGAAATTAATCCACTATATTTTGCGGAGTCAGTCGGATCGCGAAATTGCCAACTACTATGGAGCGGAAAATATAATTAATATCTGTGGTTCGGCAGGATTTGGCTTTGCCGAAGATCCATTCTGTTTTCATCGTGGTTCCCCTCCAGTTAAAGCGCCGCGATTAATGATTCAGCTCGAATTTGCTCTCAATGATTACGGAATGTGGCAGCTTTAGTTATTTTAAAAACTAGTAGAAACTGAAATAAAATAGGTCTGGTCTATTATTTGAGATCGTTTAAACCAGACCTATTCCTTTGATTTCTTCTTAAATATTCAAAGCGAAATTTTTCATGGGTAAATTTAAGCACCCACGGATTCTTTAGCAGCGTACATTACTTCAAGAGTTATTTCCGACATATTGCGATCGCGAGCAAATTTTTCCGTGTTGCGCTTGACCTTGCCGCGAACAAAACCAGGAATTTTACCAAGTTCTACCTTGGCTTCTTTGTCCCAGTTGAGATCGGAGTCGGCAGAGATGCCTTTAGTGATCACCTCTTTGGTATCGTGTCCGCCAAAGATTTCTAGCAAGTGGTCTTCCATGCCTAAAGTAAAGGAATTATAGACCAAATCCGCAATTTGATTCGTTCCTTCATAACCCATAAACGGCTTGTAACCGATGGGGAAATTCTGGATGTGAATTGGTGCGGCGATTACACCACAGGGAATATCTAGACGTTTACCCACATGACGTTCCATCTGGGTACCAAAAATAGCCGAGGGTTCGAGACGAGCGATCGCATCGCCGATTTCTGCATTATCATCACTGATGAGAATATTGTCGCAGTATTCACTCACCTGTTCTCTAAACCAATCGGAGTCGTACTTACAGTAAGTACCAGCCAAAACTACGTGAATGCCCATTTCTCGGGCTAAGATTTTGGTCATCGCCACGGCATGGGTATTATCGCCAAAGACAACGGCTTTTTTCCCTGTCAAATTTTGGCAGTCAATCGAGCGAGAGAACCAAGCAGCTTGAGAAACATATAGTGTTTGATTATTAATGTAGTCCTCGTAGTCTGCCTCGGCACCCTGAGCATTAATTATCTGCTGAATTTTGCGAATACAGCGAGCAGTTTCCACTACACCCATGGGAGCAATATCTACATAGGGCATCGCAAACTCAGCTGACAAATATTCCGCAGTCATCATACCCAATTCACGATAGGGAACCAGGTTAAACCAGGCGCGGGGTAGATTTTTTAAGTTCTGTACCGAAGCACCATCAGGAATTACTTCATTAACTTCAATGCCCAATTCCGCCATCAGGCGTTTTAACTCAGTACAGTCATGTTGATTGTGGAAACCCAGGGTGGAAATTCCAATAATATTGACCGAAGGTTTTTCGGTTTTATCAGTAGGTAGTTCGTCTTCTTTACGGGCTTTCTCAAGATAAAATTTGACTATCTGGTGTAAAGTACGATCTGCTGCTTGGAGTTCGTTATAGCGATAGTGATTAACATCCGCCAGCATGACATCCCCCTTTGTGATCCATCGAAGCACGGCTAACAAAGTTCTGGAGATCTTCTTGCAAAATACTAGAGGTGCAGGTAGGGGTAAGAACAATTAGATCGGGACTTTCTTCTCGATCTTTACGAGTAATATTATCGACAACTTTTTCTTGAGAACCCCTGGCTAAGACATTGCGATCGACGATACTGGCAGTAACAGGGGTAAAGTTTCGCTCCCTTTCCAACATTGAGCGCATGACGTTGAAGTAATCGTCCCCAAGCGGCGCGTGCATAATAGCATGGACGTTTTTGAAGGAGCTAGCGATGCGTAGAGTACCAATATGCGCAGGTCCAGCATACATCCAGTAGGCTAATTTCATATGTCTTTTCTCCTAGATTAAATTGACGCGATCTATGGTTAGATATTTGAGCAAAAAAATAACGGTGTGGTATTAAAACTTGGTCTTAATTGTCTCAGAATTAGGTTAGACCATGGGACTAGCTTTCTCAGTCAAATATTAGACTATAATAAAACGTCCGATCCCCTGCCTGTACGAGCTTATAGCTAATTGGTATCGTTCAAAAACCGCTATTGTCAAGCAATAAATCTTAACGTCAATCCTACGGCTTAAAAATTCGGTTTTTAGGGAAATTTAACCAGTGGGGCAAAATCCGTGAGCAATTATTATAATAAGATTAAGAATGTTGCCCTAACACACTGTGAACATATACTCATATTCTCTGCTTATGTTAGGCTTGATTTTAGCTATTGCCAAACTCTAGTCCTTTTTATATAGTGAACATCTGTAGTAAAAGTTGTACTATTTAAGAAGAAGGTTCTAAGATTCATTAGTTTCTAGTAAAATATATGGATCTTTGACTGCTAAAGAGACGAGACAAGCATAGTAAAGTTAAGAAAAGTTAAGACCTCCTAAGGAGCCGTTATCCGATGGATTACATTGATAAAATAATTGAAAAACTTAAAGACCTAGCTCGGAAGTTAATTGAAGTTTTGCTAGGACCTCAAGCCGAGCCAGAAAGAGAAGCAATTCCCATTCCCGTTGACGATCGCCAACGTCGTCAATATCGTTAAATGTCAGTTTTGCTTCACTATTTAATCTATCTTGTTTGAACTGAGTGTATTAGTACTGCACGGTCCTAATTTAAATCTGCTTGGGTTTCGAGAACCTGGGATTTATGGATCGATGACTTTAGGTCAGATTGACGAGTTATTAAAGCTCGATGGTAAAAAACTGCAAGTAAATGTTGACTGCTTGCAGTCTAACCATGAGGGAATTCTGGTGGATGCTATACACAGTGCCAGAGATAAACACGAGGGTATTTTAATCAATGCAGGAGCCTACACTCATACTAGTGTGGCGATTCGAGATGCGATCGCTGGGGTAATGATACCTACAGTAGAAGTTCACTTGAGTAATATATATACCAGAGAAGAATTTAGGCATCACTCCTACATTGCGCCGATCGCTATTGGACAGATTACTGGTTTTGGAGCGGACAGCTATAGATTAGGATTACAAGCTCTGGTTAACTATTTAAAATCAAACTAAAATCAAATCAACGATTCCAGAGATTATCCCACCATTGAACTGGTTCAGCTTTGACAAACTTAATGCGATCGCGAATATCTTTAATTTTCCAGCCTGTAAGATTAGCCAAGGTTTTAGCCTCACGCTCTTGTCTATCCTTAACCGACTGCTGATATTCTTTGCCCGCATCACAAGTCAAGCTTCCTTCAAAGGGATGGCGGATGACGTATCTGCCTTGGAAATTAGAGCGATCGCTGGTAGATTGAAACTTTAGATCTTCAGGAAATTTATCTCGACTATAACGAACGTGAAGACGGGTAATAAACACATTACTATTACCACCCCAGGAATTATTGGGATTAGACCGATCCAGCCAAAATACTCCAGCATCTTTTAATTCTGATTGGTTTAGAGGTTCAGCCGAACAAGGATCGCAGCTTCCCATGTCCCAGGCATATTCCAAAAAAGCCACCTGTCGATTTTCCTTCTCATAAGCAGTTTGAAACATCGCCGTATAAAAGCCTTTGAATTCTTCTTTAATAAACTCAGGTACTTCACGATCAGAAGGGACTTTGACAGTACGGTAGTTAGTCAGTTCAACTTGCCCATTGGGAGAAAGCAAATATATAATCAAATCCTGATCGCCATTGGCATTCATCATCCCTAAACGGATAGGCAACATAAATTTGGGCGATTCAAAAGCGATGGAGATTGGTCTTAGTTTCTCAAAGCCATTGCTGTCAAATTCTTCCAAGTTTACTTTAGCGACAAAGAATTTGAGGTTTTGTTTAATATACGGTTGGAGTAATTCTTTTGCACCTTGAGGAATTTTATAATCGTTTTGGATCAGCCAGGTTTCTAATCCATCCGATTCCTTGGCACTGAGAATTACAATGTCGTATTCGCCGACGCTAAACTGTTCTTCAATTGTGACCCCTAAATCTGCTTCAGCTTTTTTGGCGGCAGGTGCTGGCGCATCCTGTGATAAACTTTGTCTTCGGTCAAATTCTTCATAAACTATAGGATTACAAGGATCTTCATCGAAATATTCAACTAAGCGTGGCGCACTAAATCCATCTAAGCGCTGCAAAATCTTGGCTTCTCCAACATGAACCTGTTCCTCTTTGAGAACTACTGGTACGGGGACAACCACCGCGAAGTCTTTTACTTCTCCTTGATAGTCGTTGGACATGGTTAAAACCGTCCTATTTTTATCTCTGGCGATGATTACCTGAGATGCTTGATTGTAGAGACTGCTATCAGCTTTTGCTACATAGAAACCACAGAAAGCTAGTGCGGGTTTGATTCCGAAGATGAAGATTGCACCCGTTAATAACAAAGAACATAAGATTCTAAATATTTTCATAATTGCTAAGTGTTGTTAATTGTTGAAATAAACAGCAAATTAATGTTTTGCCCACCCTACGATTGGCTTATTTCCACAGAATTGGGGATTGGGGGGCGAAGATAAACTGCTCTGTTGGGTTACGCTATGACTTGATGAATTAGTCTCTTCAAGTTTATTTGATTGCTAGCTAACCCAACCTACGAATTGCTTTAGGATAATTGCAACCGTTGCCAATTAAACCTTGGTGCAGACCAAAGCATGTCAAAGAAGACTGTTAGAGGAGAAATAATAAATAGCGACCAGAAAATCGCTGTAGAGAGATAGAAATAGTGTTGCAGAATAAAGGTAGAAAGTGCGATCGCCATACTCCAAATCAATCTACCAGTTTGAGAATTAGGAATCGATCGAGGATCGGTCAACATGAATAGGGCAAACAGCAGCAGACTACCGCTCATAAACTGATGTTGCCAGACATCCCAACTCCAGCCAAGCCAAGCATTACGCAAGGCTTCTAAAGTGCCATAGGACAGCAGAAAGGCGATGGAAGTATCCCAGCGACCAACCTGTTTTAGCACCACGCCACCAAGACCGATAAATAGCAAGAGATACCACCAGTCTGTACCCCACTGTCCAGGAGATACCCAGGCATCATTAGTCAGGGTAATGGCAGCAATAATGCCAAAGTTAGCTGGGTTAAAAAAGTGTTTATTGTGGTGACGGAAGAGAAACTTACTGGAGATGGCTAAAAAACTAGCCAGCATCATTGTTTGATAGCTATTGCTTCGTAGTAGCAGACATAAACCCAGGGAGGTAATTAAGGCACTCCGCAGGGAGGTCAGAACTTTCGGACTGAATAAGATATCTAATTTGCTATGGATATTCTCTAAATCGTATTCGCGATCGCTTTTGCCATATTCCACTACTGCTGATAGCAACCATTGAGTCACCAGACAGCTAGCCACTACCATTAAAATCAAATCGAGCTGTATCGTCCAGTCTCTAGTGCTGACCCCAAGAAGTAAGAATAAACCGAGAAAAATAATTTGAGTTACGCGAGCATCTTTGATTAACATCGATCGCCAATTGATCACAATTCAACGTCTCCAGTATGCCCGCTGCGATTTTAAAATAGGTTGGCGTTACAGTTTTTGTAACATAATTGATTGTCTGGTAATTAATTAATCTCCCAAGATTTTTCCTCTTCTTGAGCTAAGTTATCTTGTTGGCGAATATGAAGCAAAAGCTTAGTTAAAGAATAATAACTATATCCCCAAAATCCAGCATAGATGAGAATAATCAGCCATGATTCGGGGGTTGACCGAGCAAAGCTATGTAAATCAAAGTGCATTGTTCTTAAAAAATTAGTTTTAAATCTAACTCAAACTTAACGTACTGTGTGGACAGTCAATGTTTTGAGCAATACTAATTTGAGTATAAATCTAGATTGGATTCGATTAATCACGTCCAAGTAGAGCAAATTTTTTCTACACTAGATAAGGAAAAGAGCTAAATACAAGTAACTAAAATGACAGATAACACTGCACGCGATCGCTTTCGCGCCGCTTATGAAAACCGCTATACTTGGGATCATGATTTTCCTGGCTATAGTACCAAGCTAGAATTAAAGCAGGGCGATGAAGTCTATACTGCTGATATTAAAGTCAATAGCGACCTATCGGTAGAGGTTTCTGGGATTGAAGATGAGAAAGTAGCAGAAAGCGTCTACAACCACATGAGAGACGTAATTACCCACCGCAAGCGTAATACTTTTGAAAATGCTCATGGCAAAAGCACCTTTACTATAGGCGAAGAGGACAATACAGGCGCAGTAGAGATTCTGGTCAAAGGCGACTCTATGGGTTCAAACTATAAAATTCGTGGTACAGAAATCTGTCAGGTTAGCCGAGTTATGGGTCCGATGGCTTTCGTGATTAATACTAACGAAAGCTTAGATACTGGAGAAGGTTATATTTCTACAGGCTATAACGCTATTTTTCGCGATTCTAAAACTAACGATTTAAAAGCCAAACGCGAGTTTGACGAAAGCTACGAAAAGCTTGGTAAATATTATGTTCCCAAGCATCAGACCATTGAATCTATCGACCCCAACTCCGATAAGATGACGACTGAGTTTGTCTTTTCTGAAACAAAATTGTTAGAACCTGCCGCAGTTGTCTAATTTTAAGGTAATATATTCTGTCCCGCGCTAGGATCAGATTATAGTAATACAGTTAAATCAGTTAAACAAACTCCAATAATTATGGCATTAGCATTAACTTCAGATAATGTAGAAACCGTCTTAGACGAACTACGCCCTTATCTAATGGCTGACGGTGGTAACGTCGAGCTGGCTGAGATTGAAGGACCAATCGTCAAACTGAGACTACAGGGAGCATGTGGCTCCTGTCCCAGTTCAGCAATGACTTTAAAAATGGGCATTGAGCGCCGTTTACGCGAAAAAATTCCTGAAATCGTTGAAGTAGAACAAGTGGTTTAAGAAAAGCTTTAAGCTTCTTGACACAATAGCTCTATGAGGGAAACCCTCACCGCAAGCGTGGAATAAGCTGCTTGCGAAGCAGCATTTCCGCTTGCAAAGACCGCTTTGTGTCGCTTTAAGCCAGTCTAATTAGAACATATATATTTCATCAACGGGGCGAACTAGAAAATTTTCGTCCCGTTTTTTATTTGACGGCATTAGCTAAAAACTGTATGATTCTGGCGCAGATTATGCAATAGATTTGTTCTGCATATATCCTATCAATTTGTTAGCAGATTTATGGCTGATTTGGGTTACATTGCTTTAGTTTGGAGTGGGACAGTCGGCGTTACTTTCTTAGCCTGGTCAATAGTTCACTTTAACGGCAAAACTATCTGCGGAACGATTGATTTAGCTAGCTCTATTTTTCCCGTAGACGGTGAAGTAAATTTTGCTCAAAAAAACTGGTTAACCGTAGCGACAGAAGGAGAAATCCTGATCCTAGGCATAACTCCAATAGCGATCGCTTCTTTAGTTAGTACCTCTAGAGGTAATTGCTACAGCAGCATTAATAGTTTTTTAATCGCCGAAGCCATGATTATCGGCTTATTTTTATTGATACCTCGCCAGCAGCAAACAAAGCTGAATTTTTGGGATGAACGGTTTTATCGCCAGTATTGGAGTGTATTTGCGATCGCCATTATTTGGTGTTTAGCATTTGCCGTTTGGGGAGTTTTAGCGCTCAATCCTCAAGAGTATATGGGAGTCGATCGGTTACTGGTTAATGGCAATGGCGATCTGTGGTTTTACATCAGGCGATATGCTGCCTATACCCTAGATAATCTTAGCTTTAATCATGAGCCAGCCTGTTTTTATTTACAGTTAAGTCCCAAGAAACTTAGTTCATTTATTGGTTCAATTATTGTCTATTTAACCCCTAATACAGTATTGGGCATTACCCTCTTTCAAGGATTATTAGGCTGTACTCTATTTTTAAGTTTGTTTGGGAACTGGTATAACTTCACTTATGCAGGCAAAAGATTGTCTAATGGGGGAACTATTGCCGCGATCGCTTGGGCTTTGTTTTCTCCGCTAATTTTTTCTCTACTGATCACATCCCACTTATCAAATACTTTGTTTATTGCCGTTTTCGCCTTGAGCATAACTGCTATACGTCGAATCTGCTTGAACAGCGATCTGTATCCCCTATATGCCAAGAGCATTAATTTATTCTGTTTTATTATCTGCATCTTCTCTTTTTATCTAGTCATTTTACCTGTTGCTCTCTTGTTTTATCTCGCTGCTATGGTTATCTATAGTCGAGAATCCTACCAGACGGTTAATCGAGCTATAGTTAGCCTGAGTAAAATTATGCTGGTTGCAGGAATGAGCATTTTACTTTGCTGCATAATATTTAACCGCCAGGCAAATCTAACGGAAGTATCAGATAATATCAACGTTTTAAGAACTCACGGCACGAATATTGTGCCATTAAATCCCTGGAGTTTACTTCAAGAACGTCCCAAGCCGATGCCAATTATTAAAGATTTTGGTGTCTGGTTTAATATTGTTGTGGGTATTATTTTTTCTGGTTGGGTATTAAGCCAAATACATCAGCATTTACATAATTTACCTAGGTTAAAAGGTAAAGCATCAAACTCTATTTTGGCTAAAGATCTGATTGCTGCTGAATTGATTATCATTGCTTACATGTTTCATCTATTAGCTTATATTCCCCTGGAATCTACCTATCGCCTGGGAAAATTCGCCTCTTCGATAATTTATCCCTTAGCAATATTTAGTATTTTACCAACTGTCTTCTGGATTCGCGATCGCGATCTTGCGGCAATCTCAGAACTGATGCGTCTGAGCAAAATGCCTGAGGCGGCAGCAGTAAAAGATACGGAAATTAACTGGCAAGACATGATTTAATCTGATTGTAAAGCCATGTAAAGTGGGCATGGCTAATATCATAGTAGTAACTAGCTACTAAGATAATGCCCACCTGTTTTGTTTAGGAATTTTAAAAATCGTTAGTAATCAGTAAGTAAATAATCAAGCAATGAATCATTACGACTTAATAATCATCGGGTGCAGGTGCAGGTGGCGGAACTGTAGCTTATTCCCTCGCCCCTACAGGTAAACGTATTTTAATCATTGAACGAGGCAACAG
>CAVRWR010000158.1:0-19982 GCA_963724445.1 uncultured cyanobacterium
GATTTCCAAGAAAGAAATTACCAACTAACAAGGTCGAATGAGAATATCCCATTTTGGTAAGTGTGGATTGCGCAGGAGACGCATTTCAATTTCTTCCATGGCTTTTTTCGTTAAAGAAATTCCTTTGTGATAAACCTTCTGACTCAGATGGATGATAGGCCTTCTTCCTTTCCAAGTCATACTTTGTGCCCAAGCAAGCATGGTGTCAACGTGGCTGAGGAGTGCGCCATTCCAATGCTGTTCTAAAATGCCCCAACAGCGTTCAATGGGATTGTATTTACGCGCGATAAGGCGGAAAATACAATAACTGAATAGATTTCCCAGTGCTATCAGCCAACTCGACCATTCTCTTGAAAAATTGAGTTCTTCTGCCACTATTCTCTGGACCATTATCGACTTTAATTTGAATCAAATCTATTTGTTGCTGTTCGGGTTGAGGAGTCTGATTCCACCATAGCGACAAACTATCGACAATAAAGTCACTAGTTTTGTAAGAACTCCCAAAGTTGAGATATACTTGCCCAGTGTCTTCCTCAAGAATGCCACAAGGAATATATTTTTCTGTCGCTCCCATATCGTGGTCTTGAGCTTGATTGTTCCCTCTAGTTTTTCCGCCACGGGCATAATCACCTATTTTCACTGTGGCTTTGCAATCTAGGCTTAGACGTTTGACTCTCTCATTTTTTTTCTGGTCTTTAACACTTATATTTTCAAAGATGGCGTTGGTTTCAGCAATTTTTTTTGAGGTTTAGCTTTCAGCACTTTTCTTAAACGATAACCCATTCGATTCAAGATTACTGCCATCGTACTGGGGGCGGGAATTTGCTCGTCATCAAACCCATGGCTTCTTAATTGAGATATCGCTTCAGAAGCTGTCAGTCGCGTATAAGCAATCGATGTCCTAAAACTAGGTTCAGGTTGAGCATGAGCTTCGGCTATTTCTTTCAATGTTTGTGCTGCAACGGGCTGGTTTTCTTCCCATTTTTTGGCTCCGCTACACATTGATTGTGCTCCCACGCACATAATTCCACTTCGCTTTTCTGACAATCCTAATTCGACAGTATGGCGACCCCAACCCCATAATGTTTCTGCATATCGGGCATTACCATCACAATATTTTAAACACATTTCCGCTTGAAATGCTCGACGAGAAACTCCCTTCATTTTCCTCGCTGCTAAACACAGATCTTCTATTTGGGATTTAGTTAATTTGTTCTGTTTTTCCTCTTTCTGCAATTAATTCTTCCTACTCCAATGAATAACATTTTGAGTTTAAGCTTTTTGGTATATTCTTTGCCAGAAATCACCTAAGTTCTCTGGAATGTTATCTGCTGGGGTCAATGTTGCTCGCTCTCCAAAGCAAGAGGATCATTATTGAGGGGACGTTCAATCTGATTGGGGTCGAGCATCACCTCATCATCGTCATCAAGATTGCTATTTTCAGGCATTAAAGGCTTAAAACTATCCCGTGTCGGCAGTTCTGGCAACTCTCCTAACATGGCAACTGCTTCTGCTAACACCTCTAAGTTTTCTGGATCTGGGTGTTTTTGAGCAGCACGCACAGCAACCGTCACCATTCTTAGTCCACCGCGAAGACGGTCTACATCACGGGCTAAACCATACAGATGCTGAAAGTCATGCTCTTCGACAATGCGATATTGACCAGTTTTGGTGCTTAAAGTGGCAACTAGACCATCTTTAATATCTACAAGAGCCTTTGCTCCCTCAGTACGAAACTTTTCAAAAGACTGCCAAGTTTGACCGAGTTTTAATTGTAATAGTCCTGGTCGATGTTGGGATTGATCGTTAATGGGCAACATAATTTATACTTCCTCAATCAATTCTAACGTAAAGCCAACGAAAATACAACGATTTGAACTAAGTGCGAAATTACTAGAAGTCACGTCTCTAATGCGATCGCCAAGATCTTTGATCGCTTGATACTGATTCTTATCAAACTTTTGTGGTTCTAAGTTATCCACTGGGACTTCTAGTTGATTATTCCAGGTGTTGACAATACACTTACCATCACCAACTTCCTCGACTATGCACCAACTGCTTCCCAAACCTTTCAATTTACTATTACCTCGAACAACAATTTGACAAATTTCCCCTTTAATATATGAAACTGCATAAAGTCAAAAATGCAGTTTC
Source organism: uncultured cyanobacterium (assembly GCA_963724445.1). Lineage (GTDB taxonomy): Bacteria > Cyanobacteriota > Cyanobacteriia > Cyanobacteriales > Xenococcaceae > Waterburya. The sequence goes on from CAVRWR010000158.1 coordinate 2,155, forward strand.
ATATAAATGAATTTTTAATTCAAAGTAAATAACGATAAATATATAGTTACAATAGTTCAATAGTTGATAACTACCATTATCATTTATTGAACTTGTGAACGATTTATCCCCTGTTTTTTCCATTTCTTCAAGCATCCCTATTGCTATTGCTCCAAAGTCATTGGTAATAGCTTTAAAATTACCAAGCTAGCTTCTACAAAAGTTTCTGGAGTAATTTCTAACTCATTACAGTAGGATACCAGTTCGTTTCTCAATTCTTTTTCTAAATGAACTGCTAATCTCTTACCATTTTCAGGTAATTGAAATAATTCGGTTTCTAGTTTCTCTATTTGCTTAGTAGATAAAGCCTCTTCTTTATTTATTGCTATTGATTCTTCCACAGACTTGCTATAAATCGAAGAGACAGGCTGTTTTTTACTCAGTTCTAACTCGAAGGTTTCCTCCGCGTCGGGGATGCGCTTTTTCTGTTTTTCAATATTGTTGTTTAAGGTAGCATCTCTTGGAGATACCTTAGTTCTAGAGCCTGAAGCGATCAGGCTGCCTATATCATTACTCATGCTCGGTTTTTTAATTGGAAAATGGGCGTTGTTCAAACCAGGGTTACACTTTGGGGGCAATTAAGGCTTCCAAAAGAGCATTTATTCTCAAGTGTTGCCCAACTTCAGAGAGAAAGGACTCAATCCCGATTACACTATAGCTGACGCAGCAAAGGGAATCAGAGCGGGACAAAAAGCTGCGTGGGAAAATATCCCCTGCCATGGCGACGTCTGGCATATTTTAGACCAAGGTAAAACCTTATGTCGTAATTTAGCTAAAAAGGCTCAGGGAGCGACAACTCAACGGTCAAAGCTCGAAGAAAAGATGGAAATAGCCAAATTAAAAGTTACAATCGCGATCGCGAGAATTGTGGCAAAACTTGAAACTTTTGCGACAGCCTAACTCAATTATTTTACAGCAGTTACTTTGTATTGCGCCAAATAACTCTAAAGATTTTACGCCACTTATTTGTGAAAGTTACAACATCACATGAGGTAGATTAGCGTGGATGATATTTTTCTCGAACACAAAACCGATTTTCTCCATGACTCTTTGAGATTTATAATTATCAACTTTTCTCTTTAGAGGGAATTTCTAGCCACTGTTGCCAATGGGATCTAGATATTTTTTCACTTCTTAATCCATCGGTTTCAATTGATTTAACTTGCATTACTGCCAAAATTTGCTTGTTTCAGATTTAATATAGTAAAAAGGAAACTCAACAAAAGTTTTTCATCCCTCATTCCTTATTATCCCGCCTGACGGGACATCCTTTCAAATGATGCTCGATTCTAAAATCCCCCCTGGTAGACTACAAGACAAATGGGACTACTACAAAGATCACTGCAAGTTAGTTAGTCCTGCCAATAAAAAAAAGCACACCATCTTGATTGTGGGAACAGGTTTAGCAGGGGCATCAGCAGCAGCTACCTTGGCAGAGTTAGGCTATAACGTCAAAAGCTTTTGTATCCAAGATTCTCCCCGTCGCGCCCACAGTATTGCAGCACAAGGAGGAATTAACGGGGCGAAGAACTATCCCAATGATGGAGATACAGTCTGGCGCTTATTTTATGACACGATCAAGGGTGGTGACTATCGTTCGAGGGAAGCTAATGTGTATCGCTTGGCACAAATTAGTAATCAGATTATCGATCAGTGTGTGGCGCAGGGCGTACCTTTTGCGCGGGAATATGGCGGATTACTAGCAAATCGTTCTTTTGGTGGGGCGCAGGTATCCCGTACTTTTTATGCCAAAGGACAAACGGGTCAACAATTATTGTTAGGGGCATATAGTGCTATGTCTCGGCAGATATCGGAGGGCAAAATCGAGGTGTTTCCTCGTCGAGAAATGCTGGATTTAGTCTTGGTTGAGGGGAAAGCTAGGGGAATTATCGTTCGCAATTTAATTACGGGAGAAATCGAACGCTACGCAGGGGATGCGGTACTGCTTTGTACTGGCGGCTATAGTAATGTTTTTTATCTGTCTACTAATGCCAGAAACTCTAATGTAACTGCTGCTTGGCGATGTTATAAGCGAGGGGCTTTATTTGCTAATCCTTGCTATACCCAGATTCATCCTACCTGCATTCCTGTATCGGGTTCCTACCAATCTAAGCTAACTTTAATGAGTGAGGGATTGCGCAATGATGGACGGGTATGGGTGCCGAAACAGCCAGGAGATCGACGCCATCCTAATCAAATTCCTGAAGCAGAAAGAGATTATTATCTCGAAACCAGATATCCTAGCTTTGGTAATCTTGTTCCTCGTGATGTAGCTTCGCGCAATGCCAAACAGATTACAGATGAAGGTAGGGGAGTAGGTGAAACTGGATTAGCGGTATATTTAGACTTTCGCGATGCGATCGCTCTTGCGGGTCAAGAATTAATTGCCGAACGTTACGGTAATCTGTTTGAAATGTATCAACGCATCACTGGAGAAAATCCCTATGAAGTGCCGATGCGCATCTATCCCGCCGTACACTATATCATGGGCGGCTTGTGGGTGGACTATAACCTAATGAGTACCATTCCTGGCTTACATGTTTTGGGTGAAGCCAATTTTTCCGACCATGGAGCAAATCGTCTGGGTGCTAGTGCCTTAATGCAGGGTTTAGCAGATGGTTATTTTGTCATTCCCTATACTTTGGGTGACTATATTGCCACCACAGATCTACCACATATAGATATATCTAATCCTGCCTTTGAAGAAGCAGAAGCCACCGTTAATAGTAAAGTTAATAAGCTATTAAATATTAACGGTCAGAAAACCGTCAGTGAGTTTCATCGCCAGCTGGGTAAGATCCTGTGGGATAATGTGGGCATGTCTCGCGATCGAGTAGGTTTAGAAAAGGCGATCGCGCAAATCTCTGAATTGAGAGAAGAATACTGGCACAACGTCATGATTCCTGGAGACAAGCATACTTTTAACAAAAATCTAGAATTTGCGGGTAGGGTTGCCGATTTCCTCGAATTAGGGGAACTGATGGCGCGGGATGCCCTAAATCGCCATGAGTCCTGTGGCGCACATTTTCGTGAAGAATGTCAGACCTCTGAAGGGGAAGCGCAACGAGATGATGAGTATTATGCTTATGTTGCTGCCTGGCAATATCAAGCAGATGAGAAAACTCCTGTATTGCACAAAGAACAATTAGAGTTTGACAATGTTAAATTGACTCAACGTAGTTATAAGTAAACTGGTTAGAGAAGAACTCATTTCTGTTGTCAAATAAACAGGCGCATTTACCAATCATCGTCATAATTATTGGCATCTCGTCGTTCTAGACTGGCAAGATCTATTTCAGACTCAGATAATTCGGTTTCTGTCAAAAATTCGGCTTGACTATTATTATCGAACTGAACTACTTCCCCTTCAAAACTTTGAGTCAGGTTATCGATCGCTCGCTGCAAATCATCGTCAGCATAATTTTGGTTTGAGCTTAATTCGGCAGTTGGTGTGACAAGATTATTTTCTGTCGGAATTGTAGGCGCGGTTAAAACAGAAATATCTTGGCTAAAGCTGACAGCTTGGGGATGGCTAGTAGCTGGAGATGATAATTCTGAAATTGTTCGCTCTCGACTGAAAGAATTTTGCGGCTGAATTGGTTCTTTTTCTGGGGGTATCGTTGGAGCATTGTGAGCATTGCTGGGCAATGGTTGGTCAAAAGACTGCTTTGGCGAAGATGATGGTGGTGCAACCACAGATTGCTTAATAGATGAAAGATCGTTGCTTGGATTATCTTTCGGGTTCGCAACCTCTAACTGGACTTTGACGAGACGCTGACATACTTGAGCAAATGCAGCCTCAATATTCGGCACTTTTCCTTGATTTAGTTTCTGTAATTTGGCTGAACTGATACCCACGATCGCACTTGAACCATCAAAACTAACTAGGTGACACTGCTGTTTTAGTAAGGCTTGAGTTGTCGGAGGCTGTAAACAGCTAACAACTTTACTCCAGATCTCTTGATTGGCAACTGGGTCTTGATGAGGACTAGGAGCAACTGCTGCGGAGGTTTCAGCCGGTACAGTTGGCGCTGAAATAGCCTTAACAGTTTGTGAATCGCGATTAGATTGAGCGACACTTGTTTGGGGTGGAGAAGGTGGAGATTCTACTGGAGATTCCACCTGCGATCGATGGAGTGGAGATTGCGGTGAGGCAGAAGGTACAGCACTAGTATTCTTATTCTGCTCAGGTGAAATGTCTGCTTGAGGGGCAACTTGAGGCGGTTTTGCCGTTGTCAGATGATTATGGGCAGTTGGGGAGGCGGGGGCAATCGCCGAATTTATTGGAGCAACAGCCACCGTAGGCACTGTATCGGTAGGAATTGCGATCGCCTGATAAGCTTCTGGTAATAATCCGAGCAGGGTAACTTCTAACCACAGACGAGGCTGAGTAGTTCGCTTGAGCTGTGTTTCGGCTTCTTTTAGCTGTTGTTGTCCCCGCAAAATCAAAGCAGTCTGCCAATTTGCTGCCTCGCTACATAATTGTTGCCAGCAGGTTTCGGTAACGGTAGTTAGTTCTGCATGCTGGGGAGAGATTTTGGCAATCAGCAAATTTAAATAAAAACTAGCCAAATTCTGTAGCACAACTAAAGGCTCTCGACCTCGATCTAAAAGACTGCGACACTGCTGTAAAACTGCCAGGGAATCATTGCGGTTAATTGCCTGAAGTAGCCGTAATAAATCTTGTTCTGGGACTGCCCCTACTAAATCCCATACCTTGGCGACGGTAATAGTTTCGGGTAATAAACTTAGCTGGTCTAGTAAGCTTTCGGCATCCCGCAGACCACCGTTAGCAATTTGCGCAATCAAAGTTAAAGCATCATCGGCGATCGCAATTTTCTCGGCATCGGCAATATACTTGAGATGAGCCGTCATTTCAGTTAAAGGAATCCGTCGATAGTCAAACCGCTGACAACGAGAAATAATTGTGGAAAGCACTCGCTGCGGATCGGTGGTTGCCAAGATAAACACTACTTGGGGTGGTGGTTCTTCTAAAGTTTTCAGCAGGGCATTAAATGCCGCCGTACTGAGCATGTGACATTCATCGATCGCATAAATCTTGTAACGACACTGGACGGGAGCAAAACGCGATCGCTCAATAATCTCGCGAATATTATCAACTCCTGTATTACTTGCAGCATCAATTTCCATTACGTCCAAGGCAGAACCTTTGGCGATCGCCAGACAAGCTTCACATTTGCCACAGGGATTGGGAGTAGGCTTATTGCTGTCTAAACAGTTTAAAGATTTTGCTAAAATTCTGGCACTAGAAGTTTTTCCCGTGCCTCTAGGTCCAGTAAATAAATAGGCAGGAGCAATCCTTTCTTGTGACAGAGCGTTACTGAGAGTCAGAGCGATCGTTTCTTGACCAACTAAATCGCTAAATGTTTGTGGTCGATACTTGTGATGTAGAGGTTCGTAAGCCATAGTTAATGTGGATTTTTAATTTTCCCCTAGTTAGTAGAAAATTATCCCTGTACAATTGAGCAATATTTAGCAATATTTATATTTAATTGTGGACACATGGATAATACTTGGATTAACCAAGTTGATTAGGAACCACCTCAAAGGTAACTTTCCCCTTGAGAAATAAGTCCTGCTTAAAGCAAGCTCAAGATAGCACTAGTGTATTGATGCACTGTAAGCTCCGAATAAATTTAATTTAGCTTCTCCTATATAAGTTAGTATATTTGATCTAAGGTAATGAGTCATACGATCGGGCAAGCCAAGCAAGATAATCAACAGTCAAACTCAGACTCACATCAGCTGGAGTCAGGTACTTCAAGTTCTACTCCCAAATTATCAGATGCTGACTATGAATTTTTATTCAATCAGCTATTAGAAGGAATTACCCACGGTTGGCACGATCGCCGAATTATTAAATTTTTTCAGCAGTTGGGCGATCGAGGAAAACAATCAGACTGGATTGATTGGCTAAATCGCAATAGAGTCGAGCTATTAAAATTACCTATTCAGTCTAAGCGTCAGTTAGGCACGATGATGATTCGTTTGGGAGAACTAACCCAATCAACGATAGAGGTGAATCAAATTGGTGCAGCCTCCCATCGTATTGGCAGAGAATTATTGTTTGGCAATTCAGCCCCAGTTATCTGGGAATATGTCGGACCCGATTCAACTCCCAAGGCGGCACCCCCTGAAGCAGGAAAAGAATTATCCGAACGTTTGCCAAAGGATTTTACAGCCCTTGGTGCTGACGTTGAGTCCTCAGATGCAGAACTAGTTGACCAACGGTCACGCAAAGGCTTAAGCCGCATGCGTCCGTCAATCGCTGGAGCGATTCGCCTTCGCGAAGAGAAGTCGGCAGCCTCCAGTCTGCACGGCGGAGTAATCTCTGACTCTCCTACTCAGGTAAACTCATCAAATTTAACGGATGTGACGAGCCACGGTGAGGAATTTGAATTTGAGCTGCCTAGTAAGTCATTAGATGATGCAGATGACATGATAGCTGACTCCTGGGAAATGGTGTCAGAAGTTGAACAGCCAGCAAAAGAGGACTTAGAACTTTCTGTAGATGCTCCCAAATTAGAATTATTTGAGGCGATTGATGCCTTAGATAATGAGCCAATAGATCGTTCTTTATCCTTTACTGACAGCGATCCCACCGCAATTGATATGAAGCGGGTAATGCACCTAATCCAATCAGACGAAGAATTAGCTCAGCAGATATCTCAAAAATTAATATCTCAAAATTTAAATGTAACCTACCCTCAACCAGAACAAAGCATCTCAGAGATAGAGAAACCTGTACCTAACATCAATGAACTTGACAAATCTAGTTTAGAACTGGTGGAAAGTTGGTTCAACCTCGGACTAAAACACGTTAGCGCAGGAGAATTTGCTAAAGCGATCGCTGATTGGGAAAAAGTCTTAAATATTAACCCTAATTTGTCAGAGGCTTGGCACAATCGGGGTAGTGCTTTAGGTCGTCTGGGAAACTATGAGGCAGCGGTGGAATCATTTCAAAATGCCTTAACCATCGACCCGAAAAACTATCAAGCTTGGAATGACCGCGCTCATGCTTTGTATCAGCTTCAGAATTGGTTAGAAGCCGTCGATAGCTGGAGCCATGCCATCAAGATCGTGCCAGGAAATCATCTATTCTGGTATAACCGAGGCTGCGCCCTAGAACAGTTGGAAAAATGGCCAGAGGCGATCGCCAGCTATGAAAAAGCTTTAGAAATTAAGCCTGATTTTCAACCAGGACGCTCAAGATATATTAACCTAGTAGCAGATAACTCTCGTACAAATTAGCTAAGATGACGGTAGTCAAGATATCGTGTAAACTTTATTATCCTAAAGATGTTATTTCATCTTCAAAAACCAGTTATCAATTATTTGAATTTTAGCTATTTATGACTGAATCACCAAACAGCGCGATGGAAGAAACCAGAATATCAAACGAAGAGAGAGTAACTCAGCTAAGAGATTTAATTGATACTCTAAGAATCGCTGAAGAGATAGCTGGCAAAGGTTATTTAATTAGTAGTTCGGAACTTGCAGATCTGATGGATATTAATGCAAGTGCTGTAACTAGTAGAGGAGATCACTGGTCGTGGCGCAATTGGGTAGTATCTAGAGTGAGACGCGAAGGTAATCAAATTTTATGGCAATTAGAAAGAGTTGATTAACAAGAAATCATGACTTCATCCGTACCCAATAAAGAACAGCAACAGCTTATAGTTCGTCCTCTGCAACATCGTGACGTGGATGCAATTAATGCTTTGGTGAGCGAATATGTCGCGAAAGAAACCTCCAAACGTCTGATAACTATTGATAGGGAACTAGAACAGGTAGGTTCTTGGTACGGACTAAAAAGATTTCTTGGTCTTCTACCCCGTTCTTACTATCATGGCTGGCGAGTCTATGTGGCGCAGCACCTTGAAGACGTTCTGGGCTTAATTCAGGTTGCCTCCCTGAACAGCACTCGAAGTACCTGGAGAGTAGAAAGAGTTTTGCTCAACAGTAACTCGCCAAATCTAAAGTTACTCAAAACTCAAAAAGAAATTGGGTCACAGTTACTCAGGCACTGCTTACAAAACATTTGGGAAGCGCGGACTTGGATGCTGGAAGTAAGCATTAATGAAAAAAATCATTTGGCTCTTTACCGAGAAAATGGCTTCCAGCCCTTGGCACAGATGACCTATTGGCAGATATCTGCGGAGTTGATTGCTCAATTAGCGCAGCAAGATCCAGATTTGCCTAATTTTTTACCAACTAGTAATGCTGATGCTCCTCTCCTCTATCAGCTAGACTGCGTATCAATGCCCCCATTACTAAGGCAGGTTTTCGATCGCCATGTCGAAGATTTTAAATCGAGTATGGTACAGCATGCTGTCAGTCGCATTAGACACTGGCTCAATGGCACAGATATTGTTAGTGGATATGTATTTGAACCCCAGCGTAAGGCAGCGATCGGTCATTTTAGGCTTGAGTCTTCCAAAGATGGTTCTCGTCCTCATCGAGCGCAGTTAACGGTAAATCCTGCCTACACCTGGCTTTATCCGAAGCTAACGGCTAAGATGGCGCAGATTATTCAAGAGTCTGTAGACCGCAAACGTGGTTTAGCGAATGATAGCCAGTTTCATGCTCAGCCTTTAGAAATAGTATCAGCAGACTATCAGCCTGAACGAGAAGAGTACTTTAATACAATGGGTGCTACCTCAGTGGAGCAAACTTTGTTAATGTCTCGCTCTGTATGGCACAAAATTAAAGAAGCAAAACCACTGGAAGGATTGCAGCTATCAGACGTGCTTCAAGGATTAAAGCCAGCACGCGCACCGATTCCTTCTCGTATATCTTGGTTAAAATCTTTTTCTGGCTACTTTCAAAATACTGTCAGACAGAAAAATATCTTCCTTTCTAAATCTAGTCAGCTCGTTAGCTTAGAAAAAAGCAAATCTGGAGAGTCTTTTAAGCCCCCTAATGGTGGTTTAGTTTAATTGATTTAAAAATTAATTTATAAGGCTAACATACTTAGAAAAACATGGAAAGAGTTGCGGCTTTAGGACTTGACGTAGGGAAAAGACGCATGGGAGTAGCAGGCTGTGATGGTACGGGCTTAATTGCCACTGGATTGACTACTATTTACCGTACAACCTGGGTTGAAGATATTAGACAACTCCAAGAAATCGTTGAAGCACGCAGGGTCGATATCCTGGTTATCGGTCTACCGTTCAATCTCGATGGTACAGTGGGATTTCAGGCAAAGCAGGTGCAAAAGTTCGGTGGCAAAATCTCTTCTAGCCTGCAACTGCCGATTGAATACGTTGACGAACGATTAACTTCCGTTGAAGCAGAAGCACAGTTAAAAGCTCAGAAAAACTTTTCTACGCGCAATAAAGGGGCGATTGACCGTCGAGCCGCAGCAATCATTTTACAGCAGTGGTTAGATATGAAGCGCTCCAGAGGAATAAGGGATGAGGGAGGAAAAGAAAGTATATAAGCAGCCCTTCCCTTACAACTTAGTAAGCCATCGAAGGATACTAATTAATTCTCTCATTTAGATTTGGTAGACTTGGATTAGATGGGCATTGCATCAGAGATAGTAATATTTGCAATTGGTTCATTGATTAAACAACGCCAATGACAGGTAAATAGGTCGGGTTTTTGGGTTTTTAGCGTAATTAATGCTGGTGCAGCGGGAAAGGGCCACAAACGATCAAAGACAATTTCGCCATTGTAAAGACTGAATTGTAGTAGGTAGGTAGCTGGGGTTGCCTGTAAAGAATCTAGCAATTGTTCTGCCAAGCTATGGAGGGATTTCTGTTGTCGTTTTGGTATCGCAATTGGATGCTCGTATGAGTTGGGCATAGATCCTTCGCCAATCACTTCGCCAAACAGAGGTTCATCAGTCAAAATAATTGGCAGCCATAGGTGTCCTAGCCACGAATCCCCCACACTTGTCTTGCAACCAATATTTTTTTCTACCCAACGTCTTCTGGCATTGATGTCTTTGCAAGCGGCATAGATTTTCTTCTGGGGAAAATCAAAATACTCAGGTATCTGAATGGTTAAAGGACAATAAATTGTATCACTATTGCGATCTGGCTTAGCTATTCGAGAATTTTTTGACCACACAGTAGCAGCAGAGACAGTTTCTACAATCCTTGATGGCGAATGCTCAGCAATACTACGATACAAAGCTTCAACCATTTTTTGTGTCACAGGTGATCCTGAAATTAACTTGCCCTGTTCGCTAACTTCAGCGTTAATGATAATTACAACTTTTTCCATTCCCCTTCCATAGTTATGAGATTTTTCCATAGCTGTCGTAAACTAAATGGTGCTTTTTTCTCCTGGTTTAAATGATTCGCTTTTGAATTACCAACTTTGCTGCCGTTAAGTGAAAAAATAATCTGCAATATTTGTAGGGCATAATTGAAGTATGAATCTATCTGGGAGTTGACTGTTCCTTTAACACAAGCAACAGAATTTAGGCGATACTAAAATATAGTAAGTCTAGAATATCAGTTGAAAATCTCGGCGTAATTATTATATACGCTTAATACTTTTAAGCAACTATTGTCATGAGGAAAGCTGGGATTTTTAAGCAATACCGATCATAATTGCTCTAGGACTAAACTTTCAAGCTAGCAGATGAATAATTTAACAATTCAAAAATTGAAACCCGAAACAATAAACTAACCCAATAGTAATAAATTAGCTACTTTTAACCAACGGTCAGAGATTACTCCGTCGTCTCACGGCAGAGTAATCTCTGACTATAAATAAAAATAATTAGTCGATTCAAGCTTAGATTCTCCAATTATTATGCTGGATGGTTTTCCTTAGTCGTGGGACAACTCTTGCTAGAACGGGTTCGTGGGTAATCTGAGATAATTATGGCTAGTCGATATTAACTCAAAGAAGATGACTTGCCTTAATTCTTAATAAAGAAATATTAATTGTTGACAACATGGAACTGCTAGAGTATCAGGCGAAAAAACTATTTAAAATGGTGAACATTCCAATTTTACCCTCACAAACTATTACAGATTCGAGAAAAATCAAGCAGCTACAAATTCCCTATCCCGTCGTTTTGAAGTCTCAGGTTCGCTCAGGAGGAAGAGGAAAAGCTGGAGGGGTGCGTTTTGTGGCTAACACCATTGATGCGATCGCCGCAGCTCGCAGCATCTTTAACCTATCAATTTTAGGGGAATACCCTGAAGTTATTCTAGCAGAAGCACAGTACAACACTGAAAGAGAATTGTTTTTGGCAATTGTCTTGGATTATGACCTTAAGTGTCCTGTTTTATTGGGTTCGGCTTTTGGCGGGATGAACGTTGATGCCTTACTCGCTAATCTACAGCAGGTGGTAGTAGAACGAGATTTTTCCTTGTTTTATGCCCGTCGTCTGGCTGCTAGCATGGGATTGACAGGAAAACTAATCTGCTCGGTAAGTGAAATCATTGCCAAAATGTACCGTTTGTTTAGGGAAAAAGATCTCGATCTGATTGAAATTAATCCTCTAGGGATTAATACAGCAGGTGATTTGATGGCTTTGGATGGCAAAATTACCATTAACGATCATGCTTTGGCAAGACAGCCAATCATCGAAACCTTAAGTTTTTCCAAACAGCAGAAAAAGACTATCGATCATCGCTCCTGGAAAACCAACAAGGATTTTAGTCGAATAAGCTGGCGCTGGCTCGATTGGCATCATAAAGCAGGAAAAGTGGCAATGATTTGTAATAGTTTTGACTCAGCCTTGCTAACCTGGGATCTATTAAAGCAAAACAAGATTACTCCTGTCTGTAGCGCCATAATTGAGAATAGTTTGCTGACTACACCCGATGATTTACAGCTCTATCGAGCAAAATTAGAGGATATTTTGACAGAAATAGAGTCTCTTCCAGAAATCAAGGCTATTGTGTTAAATATTTGGGAAACTGAAGCAATTAGCCGTGAAATTGTCCAAACTATCGCCGACTATTGTCAGGCAGGAGCAGAATCTAATCCAGTTCGCCAGGAGGAGCAATTATTGGTTAATAGCAGTAAGGAAAACGCGCCAAATAGCCCTAGCTTAGAGTCCCAAAAATCTCTAGCAGCAAATCAAATTTTTCCTGAACGACCCTACTTTATTCTCCGCCTACTCAATTATGGCAGTTTGGATGATTTACCCCTGGAGGAGAGAATCTACTTGTCAAGTAGTTTGGAAAAAGTTGTCGAGCAAGCGAGCCAAAGAGTATAAATCGTTAAATGGCGCTAGTTAAATTTAGTTAATCGCGCCAGTTTTCTCGATTTCTCTTCTTTCGTCCAACCATCTGTCAAATCTTTAGCTGAAAAATCTATTCACTATATGAATTGGGCTCCCTCTAATAAGATTATTATTCAAGGCATAAGCGAATATCAGGCAACCTGCTGCGCCGTCCAAATGAAGGCATACGGTACTGACATTGTGGCAGGAATTAGCCCTGGAAGTGGCGGCACACAAGTGGAGGGCATCCCCGTCTATGATTTAATCGAACAGGTACAGGCACAGGGAAACAGAATCGACGTGAGTTTGATTTATGTTGATTCTTACCAAGTACTAGATGCTGCAAAAGAAGCGATCGCCGCAGGTATTCGTCAGATTATTATTTGTACTCCCAGAGTTCCTCCTTTGGACACTATCGAGCTGATTAAATGCGCTCAAGAGACTGACACTTTGATATTAGGACCTGGTAGTCATGGAATTATGATTCCCCAGCAGGTAGGTTTAGGTGACCTTCAGCCTCAGTTTTACCTGCCAGGAACGGTAGGTTTGATTACTTCTAGTCGCCATCTGGGTTATGAAGTTGCTGCGGAGTTAAATGCCGTCAATCTAGGACAATCCATCGTTGTTAGTTTGGGCAGTGACCAAATTACTGGTTCTAGCATGGCTGATTGGCTGGGGATTTTAAACGAAGATCCTCATACTAAGGCGATCGTCTCGATCGGGCAAAGAGTTAACGAAGTCGCCGAAATTGTCGCTTATAGTAAAACTCGCGGTTATGATAAGCCGATTATTATTTATCTCGCAGGCTTAAAGGCACCCCAAGAAAAAGTTTACCGTGATGCAGCAACCATTATCAGCAATCACTTATCTGCCTCAATTCCTGCGGTTAATCGCGATCGCCAAATCATTACCAAACTAAAAAAAATTGGGCTTAAAATAGCTAAAAAACCCAGCGAAATCCCCCACCTAATTCAAACTGCACTTTCCTCTGCCAATAATGATGCCAATAACTAATAGTTAATGGTGGTGCATCAGAAAAGTGTGTGAACCATCTGTCCTTTGATGTCTTTCTGGAATCATACCATTCCCACAGTTTGCTAATGCACTACCGATTTTAATATTATAAAAAAACACCTGTAGAAAAACCAAAGTCAATCTACAGGCTACAAAATTATCAGCTTATAACTGAATTATTGGTGAACAAAACAAGCTTATATCTGGTTTATAACCATTTTCTTTTTATTGCCCACCCTACTTGTCAATTATCCATTGTCCATTGATACTAAGCATCATCAAGAGCAACGATACCAGGAAGAGTCTTACCTTCAAGTAGTTCTAAACTTGCACCACCACCAGTAGAAATATGGCTCATCTTATCTGCCACACCGACTTTTTCTACCGCTGCTACGGAGTCACCACCGCCAATGATTGTCACCGCATCAGACTTGCCCGCTAGGGTATGAGCGATCGCTTCTGTCCCCGCTGCGAATTTATCAAATTCAAATACTCCCATCGGACCATTCCAAATTACAGCATTACAGTCAGCCAAGGCATCTTGGAATACTTTAATTGAATCAGGACCGATATCTAGCCCCATCCAGCCGTCAGGGATATCATTGATACTTACAGTCTTAGCGTTAGCATCAGGAGCAAAGTTATCAGCCACTACCACATCAGTAGGCAATAGTAATTCTACCCCCTGTTCTTTGGCTTTAGCTTCTAGGGACTTAGCAAGTTCTAGCTTATCTTCTTCCACTAAGGAATTACCCACGCTTAAACCACGGGCTTTATAGAAGGTGAAGATCATTCCGCCACCGATCAAAAGCTTGTCGCACTTGTCGAGTAGAGTTTCAATTACGCCAATTTTGCTAGAAACTTTAGAACCACCAATAATCGCTGCTAAAGGACGCTTGGGATTATCTACCGCATCTTGCAGATAGTCTAATTCCTTCTCAATTAGATAGCCAGCTACGCTAGGGCTTAAATACTTAGTTACTCCTTCAGTTGAAGCATGAGCGCGGTGAGCCGTACCAAACGCTTCATTAACATATAGGTCTGCGTTAGCAGCCAACTGTTTGGCAAATTCGGGGTCATTTGCTTCTTCTTCATTATGAAAACGTAGGTTTTCTAGCAAGACAACTTGACCATTGCTCATATTATTGACAGTGGAAGCAACCGCCTCACCAATACAGTCATCACACTTAATAACATCTTGTCCTAATAATTCAGCAAGCCTTTTTGCCACAGGAGTAAGACGCAATTCTTCTTTAACCTCACCCTTGGGACGACCCATATGGCTACATAAAATTACTTTAGCCCCTTTACCTGTTAGATCTTTAATTGTCGGCAGAGCAGCCTTAATGCGAGTATCGTCGGTAATGTTGCCGCTATCATCTAGGGGAACATTAAAATCGGCTCTTACTAATACTTTTTTCCCTGAGACATCTGCATCCGTCAAACTTGCAACAGTCTTCTTAGCCACTGTGAACCTCCTAATTGCTTGTTAAATAAATTAATAAAAATTACCCAAGTCCAAAGATAAATTTAGATAAATCTTAGATAGATCTTAAATCTGGGGCTAGCATTAATCTACCAGAGGGACTGCACTAAAGGAAGCACCCTATACAGTAATTTCTGAGCAATGTGTTGGGCGATCGCTTATAAAGTTACTGCCATAATACTCAAGTGTTTATTGAAAATATCTAAATAGTTAGTATCGAGACATGATGAACAATAAAGTAATTTTGTTAAAAGCAATACGTTTTAAATTAATGGCGATCGTATTCTTAATTACTAGCGATTTATTTATTTTACCCAGCTATGCTCATCCTTTTTTATCTATTGATTCAAAAGTAGGAGTCAATAATATTGGTTCAATCCGCATCGGCATGACTAAGGAAGAAGCAGAGGCAGTCTCAGGCGTTAAATTATTACCTCATTCAGAACAAAAATCTCTAAACGAATACTGCTATTACCTATATCCAGATAATGATCTGGGTTCTGAAGTTGGTTTCATGATGGAAAAAAATAGAATCATGAGAGTAGATATCAAAAATGAGCAGATTACAACTATTAGTGGTGCCAAGATTGGAGATACTGAATCACAAATTAAATCAATTTACCCAGGAAAAATCAAGGTAATGCCAGGTAAATATGCAGGCAACTATTTGATTTATGAGCCGACAGATATAGCTTACAAAGAATATCTGCTTCTATTTGAATCAGTTGAAAATAAAGTAGTAAATTTTCGCGTAGGATATAAACAAGAAGTTGGCTTAGTAGAAGGATGTTCTTAGCTATTCTATTTATAAATTAAGTGTTTCAGAGCAATCGTAGTACTTCGTAGCTTTTTCTTGATTAGAAGAGATAAATAATTGCTATGTTCGATATTGATTCGGCTTTAGGACTGAATTCACAACAGTTAAATATTTGGCAGATGGGGCTAAGAGCAGCAATAATTTACCTAGCTGCCCTAATCATGGTTAGAATTGCAGGAGATCGCCTTTTTATTGGCAAATATGCTGCTTTTGATGTAATTCTCAGTATTATTTTTGGCTCTACTTTAAGTCGGGCTATTAATGGTACATCTGCTTTTTTTGAAACTATTTTTGCAGGATTTGTTTTAGTCGGGATGCACTGGCTGTTTTCGACGATCACCTTTCATTTTACCGAGTTTGAAAGCAACATCAAAGGGCGATCGCGCATCATAATCAGAGATGGTCATTTGTGCCACAAGGCGATGCGAGATTATCACATAACTAGAGAAGATGTGGCTTCTACTCTGCGTCTTCAATGTCAAATAGATAAATTGGAGCAAGTAGAAAAAGCTTGTTTGGAAAGAAATGGCGATATCAGCTTCAGTTTAAAATCAATGAACAACGAACAATAAACACAATTGGCAAATAGCAACTAACAGATCGGAATCCAGGTTATTTCCTCTTGGCAAGAGATTTAAGCGGCAAAGAGAATAATAATAATGCAGAAATAATTTCTAAACGTCCCATCCACATCAAACAGATTAAGGTAAACTTACCCAACCAAGGTAGGTCGGGATGAGTAATACCAGTAGATAAACCTACACCGCTCATTGCAGAAGCAACTTCAAAAATTACGTCAATTAAACCATATGTCGGCAATTTCAAATACTGTAGGATAAAAACACCGATAACAAATACGCTCAACCACAGTATGGCTAATACGGCAGCAGCTTCGATTCGACGATTAGCTTCAGATTCCTTAAGAACTTTTCCATCAAGCTGATAACGCATCATTTCGTGAGGCAATAGAGTGATTCGCCGAAAGCGCCAGATGATGGCTTTAAAGATAATTACAAAACGACTTAGTTTAATTCCCCCTGCTGTCGATCCTGCTGCACCACCAATCAGCATCGCCATGCTCATCAAAAGTTTCGCGCCGCCATCCCAAGATTCAACTGAAACCGTATTAAAACCACAGGTGCTTACAGCAGAAGACCATTGAAACAAGATATCAATGAAGGGAACATCTCTAGCTGCTAAACGGTGAAAACCCCAAAGCAACAAAGTTCCCAAAACTAGTATGATCCATAATGCCTGATGCTGGTTATCCGACCAAAAAGCGGACAGCTTTCGGTAACGTAAAAACTGATAGTGAACAGAAAAGCTAATTGCACCTAAGATCATGACAAAAATTACCGCCAGCTTGACCCCAACTCCATAATCACCAATACTATTTTCGGTGACGCTGAATCCACCAGTGGCAATGCCTGTCATCGCGTGATTAAGAGCCATCCACCAAGTCATCCCGACAATGCGAAACAAAAAAATACTGCCGATAGTGTAAATTAGATAGACCCACCAGATATGTTTTACTGTTTTACTCAAAGTCAAACCAATTCTTTGGCTTCTACCTTCAGCATTATAAAGTTGTTCTGGTTCGGTAGCTGGTTCGAGTATAGATATAACCAAGACGATTACCCCGACACCACCTACCCATTCTATAAGCGATCGCCACCACTGAAGAGTATGGGGGAATTCGCTATAGTTAAACGCCATGGATAGTCCAGTACTGGTAAAGCCAGAAAAAGCCTCAAAAATTGCATTCCAGGGGTTGCGAAACTGTAAAATAGTTGTGGATAGATCGGGAGCCAGATTAGGAGCATTGGCAATCATTAATATGGGAATTGAGCTAAATAAAGGCAACAACAACCAGGCCAATGCAGCCGTGACCATAGCATAGGGTATACGACTACTACCTTTAGATTTTGTAAGACGATATAATACTTGACCAGTAGCCAATGAGGCGATCGCACAGGTAAGCAGGGGTATTAAAGCATAAGTTTCTTGGGCTAATAAACAGACAGGAATGGAAATCGCAGCCATGATTGCAGGTATATGCAAAAATAAACCAACATCTCGTAGAATGGTTTTCATTGATTTTATACTTGCGTTATTTATCCGAATCAATAAAGCTAAAAAGTTTTTGGGCAACGATCCTTTCTGGATCGCTCAACACCTGTACACCTAGCTTTTCAAACATACTAAGATGTTCAACTTCTTGCAAAAGAGTAATCAAATGTTTAACTTGATGATGT
>CAVRWR010000159.1:0-7087 GCA_963724445.1 uncultured cyanobacterium
TCTTGCGTTGAATACGTCCCTTACGTTGTTCTAGTCTAGTTGGATTCCAAGGAAGATCTAGATTAATAAGAGTTCCTAGTTTTTGCAAATTAAGACCTTCGCTAGCTGCATCTGTACCGATTATTAAACGCAATTCACCTCGGCGAACCATTTGTTTAATTTCTTCTCTTGCCAGACGCTTAAATAAGCCTTGGTGCATAATACCCGATCGCGATTCTCCTGAATAAATACCAATTCTTTCGTTGGGTAAATCCTCCGATGATAGTTGAGTAGCAAGCCACATGACCGAATCGTAGTATTGAGAAAAGATAATGCAGCCTTTTTCTAGCCAGCTTTTGTCGATTAGATACTGTTTTACTTCTTGATATTTGGGGTCTTTTTCCTGGTTATCTTCGAGTAATTGCTGACATTGACGTAAAAGCTCGATTTCATCGGAAGCTAAGTCGCGACTTTGGGAGTTACTATCTTCTAGTTCTTCTAACTCATCATCCTCTTCACTCCAAGCAGCAATTGTATTTTCCGGTTTCTGGTTCGTTTTTATCGAGCAGGTTTTCAATTGTTTTTTGACCTGCAAACATAGTGCTGCCAATTCTTCGGAGTAAGAGAGTTTTATACAGTCCAGCCGATCTGATTCTTCTGCCCAAAAGTTCGCAAAATTCTTCAGCGTGTTGATAAGCTTCTCGACAGTAAAAAGGTAATTCTAACGATTCACGATTATCTTCACCAAACAACCTGACACTTACAGGCTTGAGATAGGGTTCGCCAGTAGTTTCATCAATCGTGTTTTCAAGATAGGCGCGGGTTCTTCTAACAATGTGTCGGATAAAAGGATTATACTGCCGTCCATAATCATTAAGAACTCTGTGTAGCTTGGTTATGTCAGGACGTTTTAGTTTATCTAGATCGCCACCTTGGATAATAAAATCACTTTCTTCCATTCTTAAACGTTGACGGATACCTCGAAAGCTACGGTGTTCGTTAGCGGGTGGAAAAGGATTTCGCAGCCAATTCCAGGCATCATGAACATTTCCAGAGATTGATTCTTCACCCATAACTATGGGAATTACTTCTGAGGCTCTACGCCAATTACTCCAAGCATTACCAAAAACACGATCGCTACCCCTACTCAAAATATCAAGCATATCCCAAGCTTCAATGGGATGAAGCTGTACGGGTGTTGCGGTAGCTAAAATCATGCTTTTGGTGCGATCGTGCGACTCGTTTAGTATAAACATACTAATTACTTAGTACGGGGACTACTAGCATGGAACGGCTAAAACCTTCTAGGTAAGCCAATAGAACCATGACAACTGAATATCCGTGAGAGTGCGAGAAAACCTGTAACAAGGACTAGGGCTAGTCACCCTATAAACTCAAGTCTCTCTCCCCAGGTGTTGGGGGTAAAAGCACTTTCCCTACTGTAGAGATTGGTCATCAATCGGTAAAGCGGGAATGAAAGCGGTTCTGACTGGTAGTCTAATCTGGTTCCCCGCAAGCAAGACATCTATGGGTAGCGCAAGCAAAGTATCCTCAAGTTCCGTGACAACTAAACAGCCAAAAGACTGATAGGCTGTAGCCAAAAGGCAAAAGACTAATACTGAATTAACATTTAGACAGGTTAATTCCAACACTAGTCAAGTCTCGGTGGATAGTTACACCCTAAAGAGTCAAACCAACGGATATTCGGAACGAGGAAACCCCTCATTAACTCTCGGCAATGGTCGAACTTGCTGAGCAGTCAACCAAGACGCAACATCTCCACAAAGCCCTGCTTTGTCCATGCCTTCGGCATGGGACGAACCTAGTTCGTCGGAGGTTAATGAGGGAGTAGGATTCGGTAAAAAGCAAATGCCTTAACTCGAACAAAACGAGTAATGCCAGTGATGGATGGTGTAATGCCAAGGATAAACGGGGATTATAAATCCTGCGGGAAACCCACAGGAACAGCCCCTCGCCCACGTACCGACTGTAATTAGGAAGATAGAAGACGAGTAAGAGTAAATATGTCTAAAACTGATTTAAAACAATTAAATACAGTGGAATGGAACCAGGTAAATTGGCGTAAAATCGAGTTATCAACGTTCAAGCTCCAAAAGCGAATCTATCAAGCCAGCAAAACTGACAATGTTAGAAAATTAAGACGGTTACAAAAAACCCTTCTAAACTCCTATCACGCCAAACTGTTAGCGGTTAGACGAGTAACCCAAGACAACCAGGGAAAAAAGACAGCAGGAGTAGACGGAGTTAAGTCTCTAACCTCCAAACAACGTCTAACCCTGGTCAACGACATAATACTAAGCGACAAGTCCAAACCCGTCAGACGAGTATGGATACCAAAGTCAAATGGTAAAAAGCGTCCTCTTGGAATTCCGAACCTGCCATGCACAAACCCCTTCATTTGGTCGGAGGTAACAATGATGGAAAGCCCAATGACGAGAAATTGTCACGTTGGGTTTGGGGAGAGGTATGAAAAAACACATCAATCGCAAGATTGGAAGGTGCGCTTTGTGCCTACTCCATGTTCACCTCTTTTAGCTAACATCGCTCTACACGGAATGGAAGAACGAATTAAAGAATATGCTGCGACGTGGAGAGGTAATAAAGGAAAAAATAAGCTTTCTTTAGCCTTGATTAGATATGCAGACGATTTCGTAATAATTCACGAAAACCTGGACGTAATCCAAAACTGTCAAAAGATAATAGGAGAATGGCTATCCCAAGTTGGATTACAAATCAGTCAAGAAAAAACCAAAATCACTCACACCCTCAAGGGTACAGAACCTGGGTTCAATTTCTTAGGATTTAACATTCGACAATACCCTGTGGGTAAATACCATTCTAGTAAAAACCCACAAGGTCATAAAACGGGATTCAAGACAATTATAAAACCATCAAAAGAGAAGGTAAAACAACACTACAAAAAAATTGCTGAAATAATAGACAAACACATAGCTGCTCCACAGCAGTCACTGATTGTCAAATTAGCACCAGTAATTAAAGGATGGTGTAACTATTACCGTACAGTATGTAGCAAGGAAATTTACTCCAAAGTCTCCCACCTACTATTTTGGAAACTCCAAAGATGGGGATATAAACGCCATCCTAATAAGAGCAAAACATGGACAAACCATAAGTATTGGCACACTATAGATATGAATAACTGGCGTTTCAGCATTACAAAGGACGACATAAAATATGTTCTCCCTATACATTCTGAAACAAAAATTGTCCGACACGTAAAAGTAAAAGGCAATGCTAGTCCTTACGATGGTAACAGCACATATTGGGCTTCACGAATGGGTAAACACCCTGAAATTAAAGACTCAATATCTAAGTTACTAAAGAAACAAAAAGGAAAATGTAATCACTGTCAGTTAACTTTTAAATCTGAAGATAAAATCGAACGCGACCATATTGTCCCCCAAAAAGCAGGTGGACATAAATACAAAGATAATCTTCAGCTATTACATAAACATTGTCACGATGCAAAGACTAAATTGGACTTAATTACGATTCGTCGTTACAAAATCCGTAAAGTGTGGGAAAGGAACTTCAAAAGATTCCAAGGTCAATTTGAGAAATCAAAATGGATTTGGATAGATGACCTACCCACAATAGTCTAATGGTATTCATAACCAGAACCTAATTAGAGAGGAGCCGTATGAGGTGAAAGTCTCACGTACGGTTCTGAAGACGAGTCGCCCTGGTGACAGGGTGGCTTAGTTTAACCCAAGCCAGCGGCTAAAAATGACCAAAGCTAAGATTAAACTGTTTATTGTCGATCGCGATCCAATCTTTCGTTTGGGTTTACGAACTGCGATCGCCCAATATGCCGATTTTGAAATTGTGGGGGAGGGTGACATCAGTAACGACACCCTGAGAGAGCTTACTCAAGGTTTGGTGCTGAATGTTTTGGTAATTGGTATTAGTTGGAATCGTGATACCTCAGAATCTGGACTAGAACTAACTCAGCAGCTACATCAACTTTATCCTCAGCTACCCATATTTTTATTAACTCCTAGTTTTTCGGCAAGACAACTAGTAAAGCTCAAGTCTTGGGGTATTCAGGGCAATTGCGATCGCAGCGGCAGCATAAATACTATCGCCGAGGGCTTATATACTGTCGCCTATGGCAATGTTTATTGGCAGGGTCGTCAAGCGTCCCCCAAGCTCTGGCAAAAAGCATTAGCACGACTGAGCAAGTCTGGCAGAATTGAACTGGCAGCAACGCTCCAGCAAATAGAAGCACAGTTAGATAACCCCAACTTATCGGATTGGGAAAAGGTATTTTTAGTCGGGCGCAAACGAGAATTATTAACCGCCCGTTGGTTTTCAAGTCGTTTGGTAGCGGAGGAAATTACCCTCAACGAGATTAATCCAGCAGTTGAACCATCAACAACGGAAATTGTGCCAATTCCTCCCACACAATTGTCTCCCCTCCCTGTATTTGCCGATTCTGCTAACAAGACCATCTTTGAACGGGTAGCGACAGACATTCAGCTTGGCTTAAATAACCGAACTGATATTCCGCTAGAAATTGATATTCTGCAACCCGTAATTCAGAAGAGTTTATGTCACCTAATTATTGAGCGTCTCAGCCAAACAATTGCTCAAGTACCCATTGCCGAAACTTTAGACCAAAACTATACAAATTATTTGAATAGTCTCTGGACTTGGAACATTAGCTATTTTTTTACCCAGCACTATGGTCAATTGAGTGATGCAGAAGAGCAGCAGCTTGTTGATTTAACTGGACAAGAATGGGAGACAGTCCAGCAGAATATCTTTAATGATATTTATGGTATTAGCGAACTGCTGGAATATTTATTAGGTAAACCAGGCTTAACTATTGATAACGTGATTTATCAGTCTGACGATCCTGAAGCCCTAGCCAGAATAGAATTTTTATTACACAACTTTGTGATCCATTTGGCTAATGGAGTAATGCAGGTGATGCTAAATAACTTTTATGACCTGGAAATTTTTAAGTACCAGCTCTATAAACCCGAATATCGTAGCGATCGCGAATTGGCTCGTTTTCGTAATCAACTATCGTGGAGATACCGCCAGGAGAAGTATTTTACTCATCCACAAAACATATTTGAAAGTCGCCATCGTTTGTTTGCCTTAAGCAGCGGAACAATCAGAAAGATGTATGTTTATGCTCCCCGTAAAAGAGAATTAGAACAGCTTACAGGTATACCTTGGCTGGCAACTATCGCGATCGAAATCCGTGATGCGATCGCACCAATAGTACGCAAATTTATTGCTTTAGCTGGTAGTGGGGTAGTATTCATTTTGACTCAGGTAGTTGGCAAAGGACTGGGCTTGATTGGCAAAGGAATTATTCAAGGAATTGGTAACACAATCAAAGATGTCCCCCGCAATAAGAAAAAACCCTGACCATGAAATAAATTTGTCTAGGTACAGGGTTTTAATTTGAATTTTAAATGTTGAATGTTGAATGTTGAAGCTATTAAATAGCCATTGCTAAAGTTAGGAACTATGGATTATTAGGATTTTCATCAGCATCTCGATCTAATAAATCCTCTAAAAACTGAAACGAGATATCATCTGATTCTTCCGTTAAATCGCTTGATTCATTCTCTCTGACATCTCCATTGATAGAGTCAAAATTGTCTTGATCTAATGTGTCTAACCATTCAGAAATATTATCAGTTTCTTTCTTAGGAGTTTCTAGGCTGTCTAACCATTCTGAGATATTATTCATATCGTTAGCCTGGTCATCAGATAGACTAGTGATTCCTGCTTGACTGTCACTTAGCAAGTTGTCAGAAGATCTATTCGCAACGTCTTCAAAACCCAAATCATCTAGATCGAGGTTTTGATTATCAGTAGCAGTACCAGCATCACTGGCTAAATCTAAATCATTAATCGAGTTCGCTTCAATATCATCTAAAGTAATTTCGTTTAAACGAATATCTCCTTGATTGATATCACCAAAGGTAATCTCTTCTAGATTAGCGTCAATAGTATTAGTATTGTCATCATCAAAGATAATCTCTTCTAGGCTATCATCAGTAGCATTATCATCGTCAAGAGTAATACTTTCTAAATCAATATGATCTGCTCGAACAGCATCGTCGAAGTTAATATCTTCTAGGCTAGCGTCAACTGAATCAGCATTATCAAAGGTAATCTCTGACAAACTGAGATCCTCAGCTTCAACAGCATCGTCAAAGGTGATATTTTCTAGGCTATTATCCACATTACGAGAACTAGTTTCGGAGATCTCAAAATCATCCAATCTTCGGAAATTAACGGGCTGTTCCGTATCTAGACTGCCATCAAAGAACCCAGAAGTTGTCGTTTCACTGGTGCTTGTTTGATCGCTGGAGCCTAAATCATTGTTTAACTCAAACTCTTCTAAGGACAGATCTAATTCAGGAGTATTAACCTCTTCTACCGTGTCGCTTCCCTCTGTCTCAGTTAGATCGAGATTGAAGTCTGAATCCAGCTCAGGAATATCAATTTCACTATCAGTACTCTCTTCGGCAGTAAATTCTGCATCCATTGCTTCACTACCGCGATCGCGATTAAAGAAACCTGCTGCGGCTCCTCCAGCAAACCCTGCCTGGGTAGTCCGATTAACGGTATCTAAATCAACATCAGTAATGCCACTTTCTTCCGAGGTAAATTCTGCATCTAGTGTCTCAACACTTCCTTCTGGGTCGAAAAATCCAGAATCTATGCCATTTTCTAGTCGAGCTGTTTCCTCTGTATTGTCCAAAACAGGATTAATCTCAGTATCTTGCTCAATGTCCAAAACAGGATTAATCTCGGTATCTTGCTCGGATGTATCTAATTCAAATTGTTCAGGAGTAGCAATTTCTTCTACTACTGTATCTTGCGCGGTGAAGTTATCTGCTGTTTCAGTTAGATTCAGTTCTCTTGCAGTATCAACATCAGTAGGGGAAGCAGTTTCTTTAGTTTCTTCCTGTAAAACAAAATCCCCCCTAAACTCTCCATTAGTCCTATCTTCAATACCTTCTTCAACCAAACCGCTTGGGTTTGTTGTAACGTCAACATCTGAGGTTGAAGAATCAATCGTACTAGTTTCAGTGTT
>CAVRWR010000160.1:0-23515 GCA_963724445.1 uncultured cyanobacterium
CCCCTTAAGTCAGTGCCATTGATCTCGGAGTTAGAGATTGAACTCCAACCATTACCAGGCTATAGTCCTGACTTTATGCCCGTCGAACACCTATGGCAATGGTTGCGGGAGGATGTCACTTATCATACCTGCTATGAGCAAGAAGCGGAGCTAATTGCACAAGTCAAGCAGTTTGAGGCTCGCATCAATGCAGAACCCATGGAAATTGCTGACAGGTTATGGGTTACAACTCACCTCAACCCAGAGGTAGAAAAACTACGGGTCTCAACCTAGACGTGGTTTAGAAGGGACTTCAAGAGAAACCAGCCAGAAAATTGCTAACATCAAAGAAATACCTATAAAAATAACTCATGGTTATTCCAGAGACCATCGACCAGACTTGAAACAATTTATGTTAAATATGATAGTTTCAGGAGATGGAGATGTTCCCCTATTTCTCGAAACAGGTTCGGGGAATCAGAGTGATAAAAAAGTCTTTGGAGAAATAGCGAGAAAATATAGAAAGCAATTAAAACTCGAGACAACTATAGTAGCAGATAGTGCCTTATATAGTGAACCTAACTTAAAATTAATGAAGGGAATGTCATGGGTAACAAGAGTACCTTTATCAATTAAAGAAGCCAAAGAAATAGTAAGTAATTTAGCTTCTGAAGATTTTACAAACAGTGAAATAAAAGGTTATTTATATCAAGAAATAGCCAATAATTATGGAGAAATCAAACAAAGATGGTTAGTCGTAGAAAGTCAGAAGAGAAAAGAATCAGACAGCAAGAAACTGTCACAAAAAATCACCAAAGAATCTCAAAGAATAGAGCGAACACTCTTAAACTTATTGAAGAAGGAATTTGCAACAGAAGTCGAAGCTAATTTAGAACTAAAACAAATAAGTAAACAACTAAAATATCACCTTATCTCTAACTGTAAAATCACCGAAAAGTTAGTCAAAAAAACAAAAATAAGATATAAAGTAACTGCCGAATTTCAATTAAACGAGGTCAAGATAAAATCCTTAAAAACAAAAGCAGGAAGATTTATAATTGCTACTAATAAGCTAGATAATATTATTTTACCTCAGATGATATCCTGAAAAAATATAAAGAACAGCAAGCTCCAGAAAGGGGCTTTGTGACGCGAAGCTATATGCGAAGCGGCTTGCACTTATCACATTGAGTGTATCCTTTAGGAATCCTTTAGGGCTTTCCTGAAAGACCCCTTGTTTTTTGCCGACAGTGTCTTCTTGAAAACTACTAAAAGAGTTGAAACAATGGCGATGCTAATGGGGTTATGCCTTCTGGTTTACTCTTTGGGACAAAGACAAATTCGCATGGAGTTACAAGCAGCAAAAACTGGCATTAAAAATCAATTAGGAAAACTCACAGAACGACCTACATTACGTTGGATATTTCAATGTTTTCAAGGCATTCATTTAGTAGAAACTCAAGATATTAAGCAAATTTCTAATCTAAATGATTCTCGTCAATTTACTCTCAAATTTTTACCTTTAGCTTGTCAAAAATATTATATTTTATCGGGATGATTTATAGTTTTTGATAATAGGAGTAATTAATTTTTGATTAAAAAACTAATTTTTAGGAGTTATTTCTGTCTAGTTATTCTCAATAGTTACTATTTATTGATAGTGAGATTGACTTGCTCAATTTAGTTCTCTTGTTATCAAGGAGAACTAAATTAAATTTAGGTATTTTGACTTAATATTAGTCAAAATTGAAAGGTTATTTTTATAAATTACTAATTAATACATTTTGACGTGCGGAAGGTGGGATCCAAGTATAAGCAGCAAGACAAAATGGCAATAAGATAAAAATCCCTCCTGAAACTAGAGGATTTTGTCTAACTATAGTCAAAGAACTCATGGCAGTTATGCCCAAACCGCAGTAAAGTAAACCGAGTAAAGGTATTCCCAAAACCAGTAAAGCAAATTTTTGATCGTCTGATTTCATATATTTAGATTGTTTGATTAGTACTCAATTAGATATGGCACTTCTCAATAGTAAGGGATTAAAACTTGGCAGCGGTGGTTTTACTAAATAAGACAGCAAAATCAGTAGTAATCAAATCTTGCTCTGCTTCTGGATATGAGAGCAAATCAAAGGCTTTGTCGATCGCCGATGCTTCTTGTAAAGCCTGTACTACTGTCTCGGCTACATCTGCTCTGGGAATCGACGTGGGAATACCATCAGGCGGATTGTTCAGCAATTGATCATTATCGCCGACTAAAAGCTTCCTAACTCCTCCAGGTCGATCTAGTAAACCTCCCGCACGAATAATCGTATAGTTAACGCCAGAATTTACCAAATACTCTTCAGCTTTGCGTTTCCAGATTAGGATATTACCGTTACCCAGCTTATTTAAAGGATGATTTTCATTCGTTCCACCCATTGAACCAACTAAGACGATGTGTTTGATGCCAGAGGCGATCGCCAGATCGATCTGATTTTTTTGTCCCTGATAGTCTACTAATTCAGGTGTATTATCGGTCGCATACTCAAATTGAGGACGTTCCCCTGGCTTTGGTGGCGCAATCATTTTTGGCGCAGCACTGGTTAAGATTACTAATGCCTGACAATCTTTGACAGCCTGTTGCAAACTATCCTTATCTTTAATATCACCAAAATAAAAGTTGTCGGTAGAGCCAAATAATTCTTTGGCTTTTTCAGGCGATCGCGCGAAGCCTCTGACTTTAAATCTTCGATCTTGCTGGAGTTTGTTATAGACGATGGAGCCTGTTTTACCCGTTGCACCTGTAACTAATACTTGTTTGATGCTCATTAATTGTTGATAAATTCTGCTGTTGAAACTAATAATTAACTTAGCAGATAGGGGCATTAATAATTAAATCAAATAGTCTGGATAAAGAGTTGCTACTATCCCAGTTTTTCATTCTATTTATTACAACAGGCACAGAAACAAAGCCACCTTTGGAAAATACAATGTCAGGCTGTTGGCGACGAATAATTGCATAAGCTTCAAATACACCTTTGACAACCCGAAAAAAGTCAGTAAAGTTTTGCAGGTCAAAATATCTTTGTTCTCAAACGTAATCATGTTCAAGCAAGATTACATTCGTTCTAAGACATCAATACCCAATAAAGATAAGCCTAATTTAATCGTTCTGGCAGTCAAATCAGCCAAAATTAAACGGGATGTTCTTTGAGGTTCATTAGCTTGCAAAATAGGGCATCGATCGTAAAACTGATTAAATTTTTGACTCAATTCAAAGAGATACAAGCAAATACGGTTTGGTAACAGATCTTGCTCTACATCTTTGAGAACTTCTTCAAACTGCAAAATATGTTTTGCTAAGGCTAATTCCGTGGTTTCTGCCAAGACAATCTCCATATCCGATAGCTGTCCAAAGTCGATCTCTCCTTTACGACTAATTCCCTGTACTCGCACGTAGGCATAGAGCAAATATGGTGCAGTATTACCTTTTAGATCGAGCATTTTGTCATAGCTAAATCTATAGTCAGAGGTGCGATTCTGACTTAGATCTGCATATTTAACCGCGCTAATGCCAATTACTTCAGCCGAGTGATTAATAAATTCTTGGCTTTCGCTTCGTTTCTCGGCGATAAATCTGGTTTCTAAGTCGGCGCGAACTCTGTCGATTGCCTCATTCAATAAATCTTTAAGTCTAATTGCTTCTCCCGAACGGCTTTTTAGTTTTTTACCGTCTTCGCCCAAAATTAGTCCAAACTCGGTGTGAACAAAATCATGATCGGTAATCCAGCCTGCACGTTTGCCAACTTGAAAAATCTGGACAAAGTGATTGTTTTGTTCTGAACCTACAGGATAAATAACTCGTTGTACTCGATCTTGTCTAACTCGATGACGAATAGCCGCTAAATCTGTCGTGGCATAATTATACCCACCATCGGATTTTTTAACGATTAAAGGTAGGGGTTCTCCTTCGCGATTGGTAAACCCTTCGAGAAATATACACATTGCGCCTTCGCTTTCTTGCAGCAGACCTAATTCATCTAATTCTTGTAATGTTTCTGCTAAAAACGGGTTATAGAAAGATTCTCCTCGCTCAATAATTGGCGACAATTTCATCATGTCATAAATCTTTTTGTAAGAACGTCTGGACAATTCACAAACTATTTTCCATGCTTTAAGAGTGTTCTCGTCTCCTGCCTGAAGCTCGACAACTGCCTGTCTGGAGGCAGCGCGAAAATCTTCATCCTCATCAAATCTCTTTTTCGCTTGACGGTAAAAAGTAGCCAATTCTCCCAAGTTCAAATCTTCCGTTGCGCTCAAAGCTTCAGGATAAGCTTCATTTAGATAGGCAATTAGCATGCCAAAAGGAGTACCCCAATCACCTACATGACTAATGCGGATTACATCATGACCAATAAATTCTAAAATTCGACTTAGACACTCCCCAATAATTGCCGATCGCAAATGTCCTACGTGCATTTCTTTAGCGATATTGGGACTGGGATAATCGACGATGACTCGTTGCGGATTTTGAGTCAATGCTACACCTAATCTTTTGTCTGACTGAATTTTAGTCAGCAATTGCCCAAGATAATTAGATTTTAAGCTAAAGTTGATAAATCCTGCTCCTGCAATGGTCGGTGTTTCGCACATATCTTCGATTTGCAGGTGGTCAATGATCGATTGGGCGATCGCTTTAGGGTTTTGCTTTAGAGGTTTTGCTAAAGACAAGGCTACATTGGACTGATAATCGCCAAATTTTGGGTTGTTTGTTGATGCCACAAGAGGATCGCGATCGGCTAATTCCTCACCAAAAGCAGACACCAAAGCCTGGCTAACGGAATCTTTGAGCTGTTCGAGGATGGAGGTCATAATGCAAATTCAAATCTGATAGTTACTCCTATCATATTTAAGCAAACTTCGTAAGAAGTAATCATTTATCTTTCGTAGCAATAAATATTGAACCTGTATGCGCTTGAGGGGCAGCAATATCTTCTATGGTAATGGCAATTTTTTTGATCGTCTCTGGTTCGAGGTAAGGTTGAGGAAGAGCAATCTCTTGCTGGAAGCTACCCCCTTGGTTGACTTGAAAAACCGCTGTCAGGATGGCTCCTTTCTCGTCAGTGGTGTGGGGAACATCTTTGCCTACTACTGTCCATAAAGCATAAACTTTTTTTGGCGGTAAGGGGGACAAATTATTAACAGACAAAGTAGCATCTAATCGATCGGGATTGACTATTAGCTTTGCTTGGCTGGTTGATGAATCATCACCTGTAAGTAAGTAGATTTGTTGATTGGTACTTTCAGCTACCTTTGTGGTATTTACCGTGCGCCATAGTTGATAGTTAGCGATGCCTAGGGCAGCAATTGTGAATAGAGCGATCGCGCCTAAAATTCCTGATAATCTTGATTTTGGTGTCAAAACATTAGCATCGCCTAGGGGTTTGGCTGGCACGCTATTAGTCTGCTGTAAATTAGCGGTAGCTAAAATGCGATCGCGAAGCTGAGGCGGCGGAACTACTTCTAGAGGATTGTAAGCCATGTCTAATGACTGCTGCATTGCTGTGATCTGCTCGATCAAATCAGGATTCTCGGATAATATTTCTTCAAATAGTAAAGCTTCAGCAGGACTTAAATTACCTAAGACATAGCCTGAAATAAGGAGCTGTTCGCATTCTAGTGGTATTGACATGATGTTAAGACTCCCTTTCCAAATCGAGCAAAGTCTGACGCAGCTTTAGTAAACCACGGCGAGATCTGGACTTAACTGTCCCTAAAGCAACATTTAGTTGTTTGGCAATCTCAGATTGGCTTAAGCCTTGATAATATGCCATTTTTAAGACTTCTTTTTCTTTGGTTGATAGTTGTTCTAAAGCTGATTGAACCTCCTGAGATCGCTCTGATTGAGCAATTTCATTAATCGGACTATTGGACAGTACCCTAGCATTTTCATTTGATGCTTGATTGCGCAGACTCTTTCGTTTTCTAGTGCGGGATCTTAAACGATCTAACGATCGCGATCGCGTTAAAATTGCCAAATAAGTGCGTAGAGTACCTCTTTTGGGGTCATAAGAGCATTTTCTAGTCAGGATGAGGAAGATATCCTGGGTCAAATCTTCTGCTTCTGCGATGTTACCTAAAACTTTGAGAGCTATCCCATATATTAAAGGTGCATGACGATCATACAACCCACATTCAGCAGCCCCATAGATGAAGTATTAAAGAAATATAGTTTCAGGAGAATGAGCATCTCCGAGAAGTATCTAATGATGCAGAATGGGTCACGGTCAACAAAGAGAATGGAATTCTGACAAAACCCTTACTCTTGGTCTGAGCGGAAGTGTTAACAGAAATAGAAATAAAAACGATTAATCATTTAGGAATAGTTGCCGGAATAATTGATGAACTGGAAATCGTAGACATCATCAATCAAGAATTAGGAATAGACGAACAAGAAATAGTCAACTCAGGGGAAATAGTTAAAGCAATTATTCTTAACGGATTAGGGTTTGTCTCCCAGCCACTATATTTATTTCCGAAATTTTTTGAAGATAAAGTAACAGAACATCGTCTTGGCGAGCATTCCCTTGCGTCTTACGCCGACGCGGGGTCTCGCCGCTTTTAGGAAAAGGGATATTACCAGAACACTTAAATGACTATAAAATAGGTAGAGTAATGGATAAGCTCTACCAGTATGGATTATCAGAATTATTTCTCTTAATTGCCTTGGCAGCAGCCAAAAAATACCAGATTAATCTCGAATTTTCTCACTTAGACTCTAGTTCATTTTCGGTTCATGGTCAATATAATAGAGCTAGGTATTCAGAGGATAAATCAACTAAAAAAGAGTCAGATGGAGAGATAGAACCAATCCCAATTACAATAACTCATGGTTACTCCAGAGACAAGAGACCAGATTTGAAACAATTTATTTTAGACTTAATAGTAACAGGAGATGGCAATATACCAGTATTT
This sequence comes from uncultured cyanobacterium, assembly GCA_963724445.1. Lineage (GTDB taxonomy): Bacteria > Cyanobacteriota > Cyanobacteriia > Cyanobacteriales > Xenococcaceae > Waterburya. The sequence goes on from CAVRWR010000160.1 coordinate 6,937, forward strand.
ATTGAAGCAGCATCAGGAAACCAAAGTGATAAAAAAGCTTTTGGAAAAAGTGAAATTGATGGTTATTCCTTTGTTGAAAAAACCAGCAATTATGGAGGAATACCCCAAAGATGGTTAGTGGTAAAAAGTGAAGCTAGAGGGGAATCTGATAAAAAGTCTCTGGAGAAAAAAATCACGAAAGAACAGAAATTAATTAATAAAAAACTAGCTAAATTATTCAAGAAAACATTTACCAATGCTACGGCAGCCGAGTTGAGTTTAAAGCAGATAAAATCAAAACTAAAATATCATCTAATTTCTGATATAGAAATCATAGAGAATCAGGTTAATCATCAGAATAATACTTATCAAATAACAGGAGAAATTCAGCCAGATTCCGAAGTAATTGAATCTTATAAAAATCGTGCAGGTAGATTTATTATTGCTACTAATCGTTTAGATTATGAGTCATTTACTGCTGATGAAATGCTTAAAAGATATAAAGAACAACAAAATGTAGAAAGAGGTTTTGTGACGCGAAGCTATATGCGAAGCGGCTTGCACTTATCACATTGAGTGTATCCTTTAGGAATCCTTTAGGGCTTTTCTCAAAGATCCGTTATTTTTTGCGGATAGTATCTTCTTAAAATCTCCTGAAAGAATAGAAACTATGGGGATGCTTATGGGTTTGTGTTTAATGGTTTATTCTTTGGGACAAAGAGAAGTCCGTCATCAATTATATCAAGCTCAAACTGGCATCCCTAACCAGTTAGGAAAATTAACTAATCGACCCACATTACGCTGGGTCTTTCAATGTTTTCAAGGGATTCATTTATTAGTTTACCAAGGAGTGAAACAAGTTGTTAATCTCACAGAAGAACGTTTATTTAGTCTCAAGTTTTTCCCCTTATCTTGTCAAAAATATTATATTTTATCTGGGTAATTGATTATTCAAGTTTTGCCACAATTAAATTCAATTAATTCACGAAATCAGTCAGGCGTGGTAATTATTTTTCTCTTGATGACAAGAGCCCGTATGGGTTTAATTCGGGGAAGAATTCTCATTAAGTAAAAGTTAATGAGAATTCTTCCCTGGGAATTGCTAAGTTAGCGGAATAAACACGCTAACTTGTCCCTGATTTATTCAATTAATCTTTCTCTTCAAGATAAAATACGGGTTTTGGGCGATTTCTCTCGTATTTCATCTGTGGGGCTGCGGAATGTAGGTTAAAAATAAGTCGCCAAGCAGTAAACGGCTTTGAGTCGGGAAAGTTTACTCCAAGCTTAGAAATGGCTTTTAAAATTGCGCTGCTGTTTGATGTTGAGATTGAAGCAGTATTTTTATATCAGGAGAAAAGTCCCATGCAAAATCTATTGGAAAAGATTGATAATTTTACTCAATGGTTGCCCAAAGGAGAAAGATTTTCATTTAAAGCAATTGAAGCGATCGAATATGCTCAAAGAAAAGCTGCTTTGTCAGAACAAGGACAGGTTGAACCAGAACACATACTTCAAGGTATTCTAAGTCATCCGACAACCACAGCAGCCCATTTGTTAAGAGACAACGGTTTCACTTTAAACATGGATGATACTGTAGTGACAGAGGTTAAACAAGCCCCTAAAATTAATAAGTTTAGTTCAGAAAGCAGATATGTCTTAGAGTTAGCCTTAAATGCCGCACGATTAAAGCAGAAAAAATATATTGATACGGAACATCTACTTTTAGGTTTAATTCAATTGCTGGAGTTGGGTAATAATAATCTAATAGATATCTTTCAAACTAATGAAGTAGATATACAAGCCTTGACTAAAAAAGTTCGGAAATTAAATAGCTAGACCTTATCTAGTTTGAAACCTGACGTTTTTTAGTTAACTATTTTAAAGTAACAATTAGCATTAACAACATACTAGAGGAGGCATCAAACGACAGATAACCTGCTTGAGAACCATTGCTGTCCAGTCAATATCAGCCTTAGTGGTGTCTTTCCCTAAAGTTAGGCGGATTCCTCTTTTAGCAGCGGCGGCATTGTAACCCATCGCCGATAAAATTGGGCTGGGATTAAGTTTGCCACTGTGACAAGCCGAACCTGCACTAATGCCGATTCCCGCCTGGTTTAAATGTCTGACAATGGACTTTCCTGTAATATCAGGTGCTTGTCTAGCAAAGCGATCGCTTAAAATAAAGCTCACATGATGGGGTAAGCGATAAATCCTGTCTCCTGTAGCCTCCAGACAGGAATAATCAGCCAGCAGATCGAAAAGGCGATCGCGCAATTCAATTAAACGAAATACTTCAGTTTGCATTTCCCCTGCGGCTAACTCTGCTGCCACTCCCAAAGCGGCGATCGCAGGTAAAGCTTGTGTACCCGAACGAATATTGGCTTCTTGTCCTCCGCCACCAAGCAAGGGTACAAGTTTAATTCCGTCACGGATGTATAATGCCCCAGCCCCCTGAATACCGTAGATCTTATGGGAAGAAAGAGATAATAAATCGACTCCCAGTTGCTGAAGGTTAATCGGCAAACGTCCAGCTACCTGCACTGCATCGGTATGAAACAAAGCGCCGTGTTCTCTGGTTATGGCTGCCAGTTTGTCAATCGGTTGGAGGGTCCCGACTTCACTCTGTCCATAGATGACGGAAACTAAGACCGTATTCGGTTGGAGAGATGCCTGTAAATCTAACGGGTTAACTCTACCATAGCGATTTACGGGTAGTTTGGTTATCTGCCAGCCCCACTGTTCTAGGAGTTTTGCTGGCTCATTAATTGCCGAATGTTCAATGCTGGATATAATAATATGCTGTGGAGTGCGATACTGCCTGGCTACGCCTAAAATAGCCAAATTATTAGCTTCTGTGCCACCAGAGGTAAACACAATTGATTCTGGATTAACCGCATTGAGCAATCGGGCCACCTGCATTCTGGCTGTTTCTAAAACCGTCGCCGATCTCCCTCCCCAATCGTGAAGACTAGAAGGATTGCCCCACTGATGGCTTAATACAGTTTGAGCGGCGGCGATCGCCTCTGGACGAGGTTTAGTCGTTGCACTATTGTCTAGATAAATTTGCATACAATTTATTTTGGTGGACTCTCGATCTTTCCCTAAAGCTCAGTCAGCTAGAAAAATTTATAGTCTTATTTTCTCTTAATGAGGATATTTTAGACTATACATCTCGATATATATTGATTGGCTTTTGCTAGTTATTTGCCCAGACTTGTTTTTCCCAGGGAAATTCTGTTCAAAGAATTACTGCAATTACTACAAAATATTTGATTCTTATCGCAGAATATATAGAGCAATTAATGGAGTCACCGAACATGCTGTCATACGCTTTAGCGATCGCCGTAGCCATAAGTAGCTTAATCCTATTTTCCACCGCTTTTTTTATGTCTCAGATACATCGTAAGGATGACTTTTTTTGGAGCGGAATCGGCCTATTTTACGCTTTAGTTCTGTGGTATTGCGCGAAGAACATTACAGGAGCGGTACTTTTAGGGCAAACCGCCGCAACGGCCTTATTAGTTTCCTATTGTTGGCAAACTCTCAAGTTAAGAAAGGCGATCGCTAATCCTAGCAAGGCAGCAGAAATCAATGATTTCTCGATTCTACAGAGTATCAATGGTTTATTAAAGAGTAAAAAGCCACAGGTTAAAGTTCCCACCTCTCCTGTGCAAGCACCACCGAAATCTAAACTGACAGAACAAGAAATAGCTATTCCCGACACCACCTCGGCAGAAAAGATAGCCGATACTCCCACCGTCCAAGAATCAATCAAACAGGAACCAAAGGCGACCAGAACCACTGAACCAGCTTCAACAGCAGCAGTTACACCAAGCACAGACAATACTCAAGCTCAAACCACCACTGAAAATCAGTTTGAACCCCTGCCAACTAAGCCAACTGAAGTTGATAATCGACCCACCACTACATCTATAGAAGAACAGGCAGAGCCACCAATTGCGGCTAAAGATAACCAGTCTTTAAAGGAGACGGAAAATCTGGAACCAAAGTCTGAAGATCTATCGGCGATCGCTCATGAGGTCAGCAAAGAAGCCGAAAACGATACTCCAGTAACCGAACCAGCAGCAGAAATAGCTAACACTCCTGAAATTGCCCAACTACCAAAAAAAGTATCCCCAATTGACTCTTTAGAAACCGTCGAAGTAGCCGAAGTATTAGAAGCAATACCAGAAGATGGCATGAGCGATCGAGATTCCCCAGATAACATAATTGAGGTAACAACTACAGAGATCAGAGTAACAAAAGAAGTCAAGCAAATAGAGTCTAACCAGCAAGATGATGCAGAATCTACAGAATCTAAATAATGCTTAGATAGTTATCAGATTAGCCTTTAGGTATACTGGGTTTAAGTTTCTGAATCTGAGGTAGGAGTTTCAATAAAGCTTGGGGATAAGAAGGCGACTACTGCGCCCAACATAAAACCAATGATGTTCCGAAACAGGGGCAAAAATTCTGGAGTGCGAATTACCACAGGACCCATGCCAAAGGCGATAAAGAGAATGCCCCATAGAGGAGACATAATCAAACCCCACTGCCAAGCTATTACCTGATCTTTGTTACGAGGGATGACCGCAACCCCTAAGATTACGCCGCCAACAATTGAGCTAATTAAGGTCAGAATCCATTGTTCTTGGGGTAAACCTGGTACTGCATTACAACCATTTTTTAGCAAACATCCTTTGACCGATTCTAAAGCTTCGACGATGGCATTATTCTCACCATGTTCGCGGATATAGTACATATTGCCAAAGCGAGTCTGTAGCTCAATCCAGAAGTTACGCGGCAGCAGTTCGTAAACATCATCCCCGATACTAAAAGCTAGTAGGTTCCCTCCTCGACTATCGGCTACCAGCAGAATACTCTTTTCATCTAAACCCCAAAATTTCTTCACTGCTCGACCAGGAGAGCGATCGTATTGAGTCAAAACACGCATTTTCCAGCCCGTTTCTGCCTCAAATGCCTCTAAGTTTTCGATTAACGATTCTTCTTGGAGAGTAGGCAATAAGTTGGCCAAATCTACTACAGGAGTGACTTCCTCTGGTAATAGTTCTGGATTATTAACCGCTAATGCTGGTGGAGTTAACCAAGTAGCCCAAACTAATAAACAAGCTCCTAACATAATCAAGGAACGTCGTACAAGCATATTTACCATGATTGTTTTTTTAAAATTTCTGAATATACATGAATATACAATTGCGACTTTGTAAAAATACTCTTATTTTCGTTACATTTATTTACCTTAACTTAAGGTTATCAGTAATTAGTAGTGGTGAGTACTATGTGGGCTAAATAATTTAAATTAATAATGTAAATAATGTAATTTTATAGTTGGGCGATCGCTTCGGTAACCCTTGTCTTAATTACAGGATGCTTATTTATCCTCTAACTCGTTCTGAGATATCTCGTGAGGCAAATTATTTGAGCCATTATTTGAGCCAAGATAAGCGGAATTCTCGACTTTATTGGGATTACGCCAGACTTTCCAGGCAGCCTTGACTCCCGCAACCACACTAACGCTGTTTTGCTGTACTTGTTGTTTGGCGTTGACTAATCCACGATCTACTTGTTTAACCACTCCCGTAGCATTACTAATCCCTTGATTGAGATCGTCTGTCAGTTCACCCACTTCTTTACCTGTTAATCGAATTGCTTCGAGAGTTGGCGGGAATTCACGATTGAGAGTATCAAATAGTTTTTCAGCACTACGAGCTGCCCTCGCAACCTCTTGTAAAGTAGGAATAGTAACAAGCAAAACAGCAAACAGGCTGAATGAAACCAGAAACAAGGAAAGTCCTAGCCAAAATAATGGATCTATCATAAAAATTGAGCGGGATGCATCCTCTAATTTTAAAGGAGATCCGTAATGGAAGAAGTGGAATTTTGATCTGAAGCATTCATTTTGATCGCTTTGGTGGTGGCTCGGCTGGTTTCTATTCCAGCGGCGATCGCCAATCTTAATCGATCTAACGTACCTTCCCAGTTTTCTAAAGTACTCTCAGAAAGACGATCGGCCTGTAGCTGAATACTAGTGGTTAAATCTTCGGCAAGCTCAGGCAAAGCATCGGCAGACTTTTTGATCACTCTTCGAGTCTCTTTGCCAGTACGAGGTGCCATTAATAAGCCGATTACGGTTCCAACCGCACTACCAATCATTAATCCACCAATGAATACTCCCGTAGGATTTTGCTTGGACATTTTCCTTTTTCCTAGTTATTTCCCTTAACAGATTTTATTAATTTAAGCTTATCAGTAGAATAGTGTATTTAAATTTTATCAACGCTTAATTCGAGCAATTAATTGATGACACGCCCCTAAGTACAGGACAAAAGTTGAAAAATCAGTAAGAAAAAGGATTTCATGAAAAGTAACTATATGCGAAGCGGTATCCTTTAGGACACTTAAATTACGATAACCCTATGGATAATGTTAACCTGCTCCGAAAGACCTTGAAACCTCACTTGAAATGGCATGGAGCAAGACTAAGTTTTCTAGCACTATTTCTAATTGCTCTGTTTCGAGTTAAAACCGTAAATTTGGTCGATTTATCAATTGGATTTAAAAGCAAAGCCAAGAAGGAATCAAGTTATAAAAGACTGCAAAGATTTTTGAAGGAATTTGACTTAGATTACTACACTATGGCGAAGTTGGTCATAGAAATGATGGAAATACCTGAACCATGGGTCTTAAGTCTTGACAGAACTGAGTGGCAGTTTGGTCGAAAAGTATTCAACATACTAACTCTGGGTATTGTTTATCAAGGTGTAGCTTTCCCTCTGTTGTGGTGGATGCTAGATAAAAAAGGCAATTCTAATACTGACGAGCGCATTGATTTATTACAAGAGTTTGTCGAGCTATTCTGTGAACACAAAATAAATTACCTCAGTGCCGACCGAGAATTTTTAGGACATGAATGGCTAAAATACTTGTTCTCACAGCCAATGATGTCATTTAGAATCAGAATTCGAGAGACAGAACTGCTAGGAGATGGAAAGCATCAACTTTCGACCAAAATTGTTTTCTCTCATCTCCAGATTGGGCAAAAATCGTTGCTCAAAAGAAAGCGAATTTTATGGGGTCATCAAGTTTACATCGGAGCTTTACGTCTACAAGATAACTCTCTACTGACTGTTATTGCTCCAAGTTATTGTCCCACTCTCATTGATGATTATGCCCAGCGTTGGAGTATCGAAACTCTTTTTGGCATTTTTAAAAGTCGAGGTTTCAATTTGGAAGATACTCATCTAATAGATTCAGAACGTTTGAGTCGCTTATTTGCACTGCTGACGATTGCTTTATGTTGGGCATATCGCACAGGTCAGTGGTTATCTAACAATAAACCGATTGTCATCAAAACACATGGAAGAAAAGCACAAAGCGTTTTTCGTTATGGTTTCGACCATCTACGCTCTATTTTTTTGAATTTAGAAGATTATGAAAATGATTTTCTTCAATCTCTACAGTTTTTGTCCTGTACTTAGGACACGCCCTAATAATTTAAATGAACGACAAATGACAAATAATTAATTTGGTAACTTGTTAAATGACTAGCAGAATTGTAATTTGCATCCCGACTAATTTAAAGCAGAGAAGGGATCTTGCTTCTGCTCTAGAGAGTAAGTACGGTGCAGAATATGTATTTATCGGTCGAGTGTTCCAATCAAATATCGAGCGAATTAGCTGCGAAATTGATATTTGCACGGTTAACCGCTTAGGCGATCGCCAGACTTATAGAGAGTATCATCGCAATTTAAATCTTAGCGAGACTTTCGATCTAGCGGAGCAAGACAAACTTGATACAGCTACGCTACGGCAGCTCGATAATTATCAGCAGGTTATTTATTTGACCTCTAATAGTACGGGATACGCATCTTGTCGCCAAATTGCCCAGTTAGCTCAAGTTATCCTTCAGGTTGGCGGCATTGCCATTAAAGTAGAGTCGGCAGGAATTACTCATCATCAAGATAAGTGGTTGGCTAATTATAATTCAGACGACGTGTTTGATATCTATACTCTATTTGTCACGCTCCTAGAAGGAGACGACAGTTACTATTCCTGTGGCATGCACAATTTTGGTAAAGCCGATGTAGCAGTAGATCTGAGCGAAGATATGAGTTTAGCGATTTATGTCATGAATGTTTTCAACTATTATCGTCTAACTGAGTCTGCCATTTTGCAAGCTGGACACACCTTCCAACCAGATGTTGAATGCCCTCGCTATCGGCTTGAATGGACAGAGGATCGCGAATACGAAATCCATAGTCCGCAATATAATCCCCATGGAAGATGGCATTTAGTATTCAGTAGCCAGTGATTAGTGGTCAATATATGAAAGCTTAAAGCAACAGCAAACATCAATCAAGATTACATCTATCAAAGAGCTACCCTTAGCCCTAATGAGGGCAAGAATTGCGATGGGAATGACTCAAAGAGCTAGCCGATCTTATGGGAGTAAAAGAGCAGCAAGTACAGCGAGATGAAGCCAATCAATATAACTCTGCGGGATTTCGTCGCATAGCAGAAGTGGCAGATGCGTTAAAAATTCAAATTCAAGAGACTAGTATTTTATTACTCGATCGCTCTGCTTAGAGATCGCTCTCTGATTTCAAAACTAAGAAGATATAAATTATAGTTATCGTTGCTGGCTATTATTTTGCAATAGGACAGCTTCTTTCTCAATTATTGTTTCAATTCTAGATCCCATAGTGAAAATCATCGGAGATTAAAACATTTTGAGTATTAGCTTAGTTAATCTCTATCGACCAAGCTTTTTTGAAAAGACCAATAATACAAATTATAAATGCTATTACTCTATTTGTTTGAAAAATGGGAACTCTTAGGTAAACCAGTATATTAGCTTACGGTTCAAAACAGTAACTAGGAGTAATTTATATGACAAATATTTTTGAAGTGATTCAACCTAAAGGAATTTTGGATAGCGTGAATACTAATAATTTACGTCGCGATATCCTAGATACGATTAATGGCGAGGTAAAAGTCATTCTGCTAGATTTACAGGATATTACTTTTATGAATAGTTCTGGTTTGGGAGCATTAGTTGCTACATTGAAAGCAGTAAAAGCTGCGGGGGGACAATTAGCTCTTTGTTCTTTGAGCGATCAACTACGCATTATTTTTGAACTGTCAAGAATGGAGCGAATTTTTAAAGTATATAGAGATCTCGAAGAATTTGAAGCCAAATATACTATTGCTACTAAATAGTTTTACAGAGTAATTTTTAATAATGAAAAGTCATCATCTAATACTTCATGTTGATATTGTTTTTGAATAAAATGATAAATTTTTTCTAAATTAAAATCAGTCTGATATTGATGTCTTTTTATTAGCCCAACCAAATTATCAAATCCCCAAAGTTTATTGTTAGCTATGGGGACTTCATATACACCATCACTCAAAATATACAGCTCGTCTCCAGTTTTAATTTGGCATGCACTTTGTTCAAAAGGATATTCATCAAACATTCCAATAGGAATATTATCACTACCTAAATGTTGGATATTTTTATCATCTTGAGAAACAAAGATACCAGGGGGATGTCCCGCAGCAGCATAAGTTAATTCTCGGTCTGACAGACTAATAACTCCGTACCAAATAGTAAAATAATTATCGCCTTTTTCATTCATTTGGAAAGTGCGATTTAATTCCGCTAAGACTGTCCAAGGTTCGTAAAAATTGGTGTTGTATAAAGATTGCGATCGCAATATATTCAAGACAGAAATTGAAAGCAAAGTAGACTTAACACCATGTCCTGCCACATCAACTAAATAGACTACCAAATGATTAGGATCGAGCCAATAATAATCAAAAATATCTCCTCCTAATTGCGCTGAAGGAACAAACTGCTGTTCAGTTTTAATTTTACCTGTTAATGGTTGGGGTAAAAGCGATCGCACATAATCTGCTGCCTGATTCAACTCTGATTGCAAGTGAAGGTTTTGTTTTAGTAGCTTGGCTTCACTAGCCTTCAACGCTGCTTCTGCTTTAGCTGCTTTTAAAAGACGCGCCAAACGTTGACACAAAACTGGAGGATGAATCGGTTTAGTTACATAGTCTGTTGCTCCTACAGCAAATGCCCGATCTACTGACTCTTTATCATTCAATCCCGTAATCATTAAGATGGGAATATCTAGTTCATTATTGTTTGTTTGTTTTAGTTGCTGACAACAACTAAAACCATCCATGACTGGCATCATGGCATCAAGTAAAATCATATCTGGCTGGTGCTTCTGCCAAGCAGTCAAACATTCTTGCCCATTTTCTACTTCAATTACTCGATAACCATCTTTTTTGAGTATGAGGCGTAGTAGAATTCGCGTCGATGTATCGTCATCAGCCACCAAAATTAACGGTGATTCTCGGTCGGGATTATTATTCATTTGAAAATAAAAAAATATATATCAAAAAGCTTTATTTTATTATTCCCACAAAACATCTAAATATTATTAAATGTAATCCATTTAACTATTCTTTATTGATACTTTGTAGCCTGTTGTTTGGAAAAACCTGAGTTAAGATGCAGCGATACGAGCAATAATTTAAACAAATACAATTAATGAACAGGCTAAAGCTAGGTGCAAAATTTAATGCTTTACTGCTGTTAATTTTTCTGATTGGTAGTGTAGTTAGCGGAGTTGCCTTGTCTGCTACTATGCAAAATAGAGCCGAGTCTGAAGTGGCAGCCAGAGCCGAAATTTTAACTCAGGCAATGAATTCAGTCAGAAACTACACCAGCAATAATATCAAGCCTTTATTGTCCGAACGGTTACTAACTGAAGCCGAATTTATTCCTGAAACCGTACCCGCCTATTCAGCCAGAGAAGTATTTGAAAACTTCCGCCAACGCCCACAATATCGAAGTTTTTTTTATAAAGAAGCAACTCTAAATCCCACTAATCCTAGAGATCGAGCCGATGAGTTTGAAACAACATTAGTTAAAGAGTTTAGGCAAAATCCTAATCTCAAAGAAAAAACTGGCTATTATAATCGCGATGGCGAAAAGCTATTTTATATTGCTCGTCCTTTGCCGATTAAAAATATTAGTTGCTTACAGTGTCATGGCAAACCAGGTGATGCTCCCCAAAGTATGATTAATACTTACGGTACAAGCAATGGTTTTGGGTGGAGATTGCATGAAATAGTTGCAGCCCAAACTATCTATGTACCAGCTAACGAAGTATTTGCTAGAGGACATCAACATTGGTTATTGGCGATCGCGATTTTTGTGGCTGTATTTACTTTAGTTATTTATCTAATTAATTTACTACTTAGACGGGCAGTTATTAAACCCCTCAAGCAATTAACTAACGTTACTCAAAGTCTGCGAGATCGGGATATAGTAGAAGTCTCAGAATCTATAGAGTTTGAGACGATCGCTTTAATCGCCCGTCGTCATGATGAACCAGGGCAACTAGCCAGAGCTTTTCAACATCTAAATTTAGAAGTAATTGCCCGCGAATCAAAGCTAAAACAAGCTCAAGCAGAAATTAAACGCAGTGAGGCGTATTTTCGTTCTCTAATCGAACAGGCTTCCGATGTAATTTTTATTTTAAATGCTCAACAGATTATCATCTATGCCAGTCCTTCTGCGGTGGCAATCTTAGGCTATCAGCCAAAGATGATGCTAGGTAAAAATTTGCTTGATTTTATTCTAGAAAAATTGCACTTTAGCATCGCCGATTTTTTAAATCAGGCTACTCAAAAACCTGGTATTTCAGTTCCTATAGAACTATCTTTTCGCCATCAAAATGGTTCTTGGTTAGCAGCAGAAGCGATCGCCAACAATTTGTTAGCAGATCCTGTGGTTAACGGTATTGTGCTTAACCTGCGAGACATTACCGAACGGGAAAAAGCGGATGAAAGACTGAGGTTACTAGAATCAGTAGTAGTTAATGCTAATGATGCGATCGTCATCACCGAAGCGGAATCCCTCGAAGCACCAAATCATCCCAAGATTATTTATGTCAACGAAGCTTTTAGCCAGATTACTGGCTATAGTGCTGCTGAAGTAATTGGTAAAACTCCGCGCATTCTTCAAGGAGAAAAAACAGATAGTTTTATATTGCAGGAAATTAAACAGTCTTTAGCTAGATGGCTACCGATTAAAACCGAGATTATTAATTATGGCAAAAATGGTAGAGAATATTGGGTAGAGCTAAATATAGTTCCTATAGCCAATCGCAAGGGAAATTATACTCATTTTGTAGCGGTAGAAAGAGACATTACCGAAAGCAAACAAGGCGAACAAGAATTGCGCAATCGCGAGGCTTCAATTCGCAGTTTGTACGAAGTAACAACTAGATCCGATCGGAGTTTTTCCTTAAGAGTCGAGCAAATTTTGACGATGGGATGTCAGCAGTTTAATCTCGATGTAGGTATCTTAAGTAAGGTTGAAGGAGAAAAGTATCGAGTTGTAGCCGTTGTTGCTAATAACTCATCTCTTAATATAGCTACTGGGGATATATATAGTGTGGAAGATACCTGTTGCGATCGCACAATTCAAGCTAAACAACCATTTAGTTTTCAGCAATCAGCAGATCTAGATTGGCAACATCCCTGTTATCTCGATATCTTACCTCAAGCCTATTTAGGTACAAAAGTAATGGTTGGGGGAGAAATTTATGGCACTCTTGATTTTTCTAGTCTTCATCCTCATCCTGAACCTTTTAGAACTGTCCAAATCGAGTTAATTGAACTAATGGCACAGTGGATTGGAGGGGAAATTGAGCGAAAAAAGTCACGCTCAAAACTATCCCAGGCCCGTGATGTAGCAGAAGCAGCCAACAAAGCTAAGGGTGAGTTTTTGGCAACTATGAGTCACGAAATTAGAACACCGATGAATGCAGTAATCGGCATGACTGGGTTATTGCTGAATACTCAATTAAATCTTCAGCAACAAGATTTTGTTGAAACAATTCGTAGCAGCGGCGATGCCCTGCTAACTTTAATTAACGATATTCTCGACTTTTCTAAAATTGAAGCAGGGAAATTAGAATTTGAAAATCAACCTTTTCAGCTAAATCGTTGTATAGAGGAAGCTCTTAGTCTAGTTGCGCCTAGTGCAGAATTAAAACAGCTAGAGCTGGCATATTTAATTGAACCAGAAACTCCTAATTATATTGTGGGGGATGTTACTCGTTTAAGACAAATCCTGGTCAATCTGCTTAGTAATGCCGTTAAATTTACCGAAACAGGAGAGGTGGTTATTTATGTCAAAGCTCACCAAATTGAACCAGAAATATCCCTAGAAGATTCGAGCATCTTTATGACTCGCGCTCAGAAAAATGCTGCTGATGTCTATCAAATTGAGTTGGCCGTCAAAGATACAGGAATTGGTATTCCCCAAGCTCGTATGGATTGCTTATTCAAATCCTTTAGTCAGGTAGATGCCTCTACTACCCGTCAATATGGAGGTACGGGTTTGGGTTTGGCAATCAGCAAAAAGCTCTCAGAAATGATGGGGGGCAAAATGTGGGTTGAGAGTGAAGTGGGAGTAGGCTCGACTTTCTACTTTAATATTGCAGCTAGCATTGCTCAAGCATCTATTGCCAAAAACACATCAGAAAATCGCTTAATGGGTAAACAACTATTAATTGTGGATGACAACGCCACCAATCGTAAAATCCTCACCCTTCAGGCGCAATCTTGGAGAATGGTTAGCCGTGCCGTAGAATCTGGAGCAAAGGCTTTAGAATTAATTTCTAATCGTACAAAATTCGATTTGTGTATTTTAGATATGCAAATGCCAGGAATGGATGGTTTAACTTTAGCCAGAACTATTCGTCAGCAGCCAGAATATCGAGACTTGTCCCTGGTAATGTTAAGTTCTTTAGGCAAACAGGAGATTATTCAACAGGCTCATGATATTAAGTTTGCGGCAATTGTTAACAAGCCTATTAAGCAGTCTCAACTTTATCAGGTTTTAACTGACGCTATTAGTAGACAGCTGATTAAAGTTAAAAGTACCGATACTTCATTTTTAGATGTAAATTTGGCTGATGAGTTACCCCTAAATATCTTGCTGGCAGAAGATATTGTTGTCAATCAAAAGGTAGCATTATTAATTTTGCAGCAAATAGGCTATCGAGCCGATGTTGCCAGCAACGGTATTGAAGTATTAGCAGCATTGCGTCGCCAGTCTTATGACGTAGTGTTGATGGATGTACAGATGCCAGAAATGGATGGTTTGACTACAACCCAACATATTTACCAAGAATGGACAGCAGAGTCTCGCCCGCGCATCATTGCCATGACTGCCAATGCCATGACGGGCGATCGCGAAAAAACTCTCGCAGCAGGGATGGATGATTATGTCAGCAAACCGATCCGTGTGGAGGAGTTAAGAGAGGCACTAGGTAGATGCAAGGGTTTAGGGAGTGGAAGAGTAGAGGAGATAGAGGAGATCGGTAGAAGCCTTCGGGAGAACGCTCATACAGATACAGCAATTGATTTTTCTGCCTTGGAATCTATCTGTGAAATGGCAGGGGAAGAGGCTAGTTTACTAGTAGAGGAGATGATTGCTAGCTATCTTGATGATACTGAAGCAAGATTACAGGCGATCGCCCAAGCCATCACCCAAGCGGATGCAGAAACTATTAATCAAGCAGCCCACAGCATGAAGTCTAGTAGTGCCAACCTTGGTGCAGTCAATCTAGCCCAACTATGCGAAGAATTGGAACAATTAGGGAGGGCTAAAACTATTGATAATATTGCCACTTTAGTTAGTCGTGCTGAGTCGGAATTTCAGCAGGTTAAACAAGAATTGCACTCTTTTTTGGCAGCTATGAATTAATTCTAAAAACCAACTCAACCATAGCGGTTTTCCTTAACCCAGAATAAACTTCAGTTGAGAGCAAGAGACAAAACTTTTCCCTCAAGTAAACAAGATTGAATTACTGTCCAAAATGTCACTAAGCTCCATTTGCTGTAACTATTTTCAGTATAAGTTTTTCAACCTGAACTTATTCTTTTTACCCAGCTTGGCGATCGCAATTTATTTTACTCTTGGACAGAATGCGATCGCAGCACCAGAAAATTTTAATCCTGAATTAGAAACAGAAATCAATAATGAAGCTGGCAATATAGATAACGAGCGAGATAATGAGATAGAACAACTACCAGTTAAATCTAAACCCCAAGTTATTCCGCAACCATCGGTTCAACCTAATACTACTACCGCACCTTTACCAGCACCCTCCTTAAGTAACAAATCTTCCATTACTTCTGGTACAGCAGATATAGAATTAAAAACCAAACCAGATACTAAAGTAAATTTTAGTTCATCTACCCTTGATGTAGATAATTTATCATTTGATTTTCAATTAGATTTTGATAATTTTGGACAGACAAATCTATTAATTAATCAACAAATAGATTTTAATTTATACAAGCAATTTTTTAACTTGGAAACAGGAGCAAATTTGTTCAAACAGGATGATATAGAAACAGTTAATAATATTCCCCTATACTTATCTTGGGAGACAAAAATCAAGAAAACAGATTTAACTATCACTGGCGGAGTCGATTTCTTTGATTGCCTGGCTGCCGTACCAAGATTCAGTCTTAAAAGTAGTACCCCTTTATTTAGCAGCGTTACTGGCGATGGTAAATTAAAATCTTTATTTGTTCTATCTGCCCAAGCTCAATACCAAGCATATAAATTTAACGCCGAAACATTGGAAAATGAAATTGATGTTTGGCGTTTTACTCCTAGCATTTATTGGCAAATAATACCTAACTTAAGTTTGTTTACTTTGGGACAATATGGCAGATTTAACGATGGCAATCAAGAATTTCAATCTTTTAGTCGTCTGGAAAAAAACATCGGTTCTTTTTCTTTGGCAGCTAATTTATTTACCTGGAGTTTTGAAGAAGATTTAAGTGATGAAAGTGGCTATTTCTCCCCTCCAGATTTCATGGTTTATAATGCGGAACTCGCTTGGCAAGGCACAATGTTTGATGAAACTTTAGACTGTAAACTATCTGCAGCTTTCGGCAAACAAAGTGTTGAAGGTGCAACTGATAACGCCTGGACATACAAAGCCTTGTGCGGAGCAAACTTATTAGATAATGTAGAATTAGATTTGGGCTATACCTATTCTAACGTTCGCGATCGCAATACGGGCAATACTAGCTTTGGCAATCAATCTATTAAAGGTAGATTAAATATCGAATTATAGACTATCTGTATCTAATACTTTTGGCTCTACCAGACTTGTGATGTAAAACTAATAAATAAAATAGAAAAAGATACAAGTATAAAAGGCAAGCAAAATCTTAAGATAGCTTTATTAGAGATAGTTTTGACCTTACTTGATATTAACATGAATACCAAGTAAGTCTTTGAAAAGTGTGATCAACTATATAATGGCATCCTATCCTCAACGAAAATTAATGACTGATATTCTAAGTATTTCAGGTTTTATAGTCAAAGAACATCGTTTGATTGAAGAGGTAGGCTTAGTTTTATACTTGGAAAATCTTAATTCTATAGTAACTTGTCCCAATTGTGGAACAAATACAGATAAACTGCATCAAAATTACGAACTAACCCTAAGAGATATTG
>CAVRWR010000161.1:0-16674 GCA_963724445.1 uncultured cyanobacterium
CAAACAATACTTGATAGCCTCTGAACATTAATTTTTAAAGCTAATAGATTAGTATTGCAGACAAGCTGATAGGCTTGCCAATGCTGATAACCTGCAAATATGCTGTCCAAACCAATTAAACCTTGAGAATAGCTTCGGACTATTTCATTATCTTGATTGAGAACTGCTATCGAACCTTCCAAAATTAGGAGTATGCTGTCAGCAGAAAAGTATTCCCCCTTGCCAAGCTCCAGGAGTAAGGAATGATTGATTAAACTGCATAAATCATCGTCAGTTAAAAGAGAGTTAAAAGCGGTATTTAAGAATTTTTTTTTGAATCTGTTATTTGCATAATTTTTAGAGTACTATACTAATTTTTAATTTTCCAAATTAGATTTTATTATCGTATTTTCTAGAAACTGAGTCTGAAACTCATAAAACAATTCTTTAGTAAGACTATCAACTTGGCTTAATATTTTTTGCTCAAACTCTTCAATAGAAACTGCATTGTGCCAAAAACTTATAGTTTTATCCAGCCAGCTATCTATCAAAGATTGCTGCTTGTCAATATCAATCGATCCTAAACGTACAACAGCAGGGAAGCCGCAAAGCACAATCGAACTTTTTTGCCTCAAACAATCTTCTACTGTTTTTAGAAATATACTAGATTTACTAGCATTATTATAGTATTTTTGGGAGATCTCTATAAGTTGTAAACTCAAGCTACTAAAAGCAGCATTGCGCTTAAGTTCGTATTTAGATTTGAAATGCAAGTTCAAGGCTTTAAAAATGCTCTCTAAATACAATTCCCTACTTTCACCAGCAAGAATACGGTAAGATTGAAGTGCAGAACTAATTTTTTTTTCGATCAAGAATTTACTATTTTCTAAATCGCGTCGCTGCATCAGCAGGAATTTAGTAACGTTCTTCAATAGACCTACCACTCTATCTGGACTCAATTGCTGTAAGTCCTTAGCAATATAATGTTTTAAAGCTAGAACATATTTCTGTTCAATCTCAAAAGCGATTTGCGGCAAGAGATCGATCACTTGAAGGTCAAACTCTCGATCGAGTCTGGACTTTAATTTATTAAAATCTGGGAAATCAGCATTTTGTTTAACCCAAAGTAGATGATCGTCAAAATTTTCCCACAAATGATCGAACGCCATAATCTCAGCCAAGTTGACCAAAGAATCAACTTGGCTGAGATTAATTTCAAGATTGGCTCTAGACCTCAACTGCATCATTACTTCTTTCGCAGTCTGGAGCTTCCAGTTTTCAATCAGCTCGAAAGATGGTTCAAGAACAAAGTTCTGATGATTTTTGTTTATTTGCATCACCCCACTAGCAACCAACGGTATACTCCAAAAAGATCGACAGCGATAAATAATGTTCCTGAATAAAAAGCATTTAAATTATTTTTTTCAATTATCGCTGCCAGTGTCATTGAAAAGCTACTAAAGGCCAAGGGAATAAAGCCAAATTTACTAATATCGATGTTGGCTGCTAGTAAAATGCCGCCAATGGTTGCGCAAAAAATTGCCAAACTTTTAAGGTATGCTGACATTGTGGTTTGATTGAGCATGGCGGTCGAGTCTTGATTTGACTAGGCTGATTTGCTGTAAATTTATGCGTAGCTCTTTTCTAAGCTTAATAATCGATCTTTCTTTCAACTGATAAAAATCAATTTGGTTGAGATTTTTAATTTCGGCTTTTTGACCTAACATCAAGCTCAAATCAAAACATTTTAGATCTTGCTTGGTAAATCTGTAGGATTTAGGATAAATAAATCTGGCAAATATCTTGAAAATTATAATATGGTACGGTCTGGTTTGAAGATCGTTGCCCATCGTGAAGCCTATTACAAAAGCTTCTCCTTCAGAACTAGTAGGCATGTCTAGCAGGATATGCAGACAATCGTGATTGTATAGGGTAATCTTTCCAGGGAGAGCCAGCATACTACTTGGATTCTCTAACAGCCTAACGATCCAGGCAATCTCTGAGGGGTTGTTTATTTTAATTTTGCTAACTTGGTAGCCTAGACTATGGTGATTTGTTTTCATCACTCCGATTTAGTGGTGGGTTGTTGACGAGAATAGTTAATTATGGGGACTAACCCAGTTTCCTCGATCTTGCCTTGACCTTCTGTAGAGGAGAGATAGTCGGCGTAGAAAGACCCTGCTCGTTCGTCGAGAGAGCCATCTTCGCGCAAAACAACAAATATTCTGCGGGTTAAAGGATATTTACCAGACTTAAAGTCTAAAATATTTAATTTCTCATCTACACGAGGTTTAACGTAGTCACTCGAACTACCATCGGCAAGTGCGAACATCTTAACAAGATTTTGATTTTGTACAATTGTTGCTGAGGCGAAAGAAACAGATCCTGGGGTTCCGATAACTTTTCGTAATGCCTGAGTGTAGTTAGCCGTGTATTGGACTGCCTCAGCAAGCTTTCGATCTTTATTAGTTATTCCTAATAACTGCAAATCCTCATTTTGAACTACAACAGGTACAATCGGTAAATCAGCAATTTCAGGCTTTATATCGTGCCAGTTAGTTATTTCCCCCAGAAAAATTTGCAGTAGTTGCTCTCGGTTCAATTGTTCAGTCTCGATCCGATTATTACCGTATACAACCACCCCGTCGAGGGCAATGGGAATTTGCTTGATTTTGACATTACGTAAATTAGCCGCTTTATACTCAGCCTCAGTCAAGGGTCTTTCGTTAAAGGCAATACTAAGTTCACCATCGAGAAGCATCTTAATCCCATTATACGAACTGTAGTCCTGATTGAGAGGTTTTGTATATCTTAATTCGTAACCAGGATATTTGCTTTCAATAAGCCCATTAATCCCTGATGCGACCAGAGGTGCGAAGATCGGTGCGCCTCCATAGCTGAATAATCCTTGCGGAACCGATACCGTTTTTGCTTTTGCCGTATTTGTGTTTGGCGGTTGAACTACTTGAACTTTTTTAGTATGGTTCAAATATAATGTGTTAAACCATAGCATTATTACTATGCTAAGAACAAATAAACCAAGTAGATTAAGCGGTTTTTGCAGTTCTCTGAAATTTAAGTTGACAATTTCATTTTTTGTATTGGTTAAGCTTAAAACACTTTTTTTCCAATTAAGAGCATTTTTCTTGAGAATGCTAAACTGTGACTTAGAGATCTGCTTTGCCTTGAGGGATGTATTATGTGTTTTTTTTAATAACCTTGCTTCATCTTTATTAATCAAGGGTATGTGGCATATTGGACATATCTTATCTTCTACTTCATTGGCATCGTATGAACAAATTGGGCATATTTGCTGAGAGAAGCTATCATTTAATTTAACCATGGTTAATAGATAAATAGGTTACTGCTTGGCTAATCGAGCCAGTATTTGAGGATTTGTCGCTTCTCCTTTAGCTACTAACTGAATCTGCTGCTGGAATAGCTGCACTTGTTTTGGCTCGATACCGATTCGTTTAGCGATAATTAGATTCGCCTCTTGAGGATACTTTTGAATAAAGTCTAACCCTTCAAACCACGCTTGAATTAAGCTTTTTATCACTTTGGAATCGCGATCGCATAATTCTTGAGTAGTATAGAGCATTCTCACAATTTCTTGGGGAAATTGTTTAGAAGATAACAATTCATGCGCACCTGGTCGCTTGAGGGCAATAGAAGTATAAGGAGGAAAAGTTATTACTGAATCGATCTCTTCGTTTGTGGCAAAAGCAGCCGAAGCCGCGCCTGATTCTAAATTCGTAATTTCTAGACCTTCAATAGCTAACTTATTTGAGGTTAAAATTAAATCTAATAGCTGATTGCGATCTCCCACCGACTCCAGAAGAATTTTTTTCCCTTTGAGATCCTCAATCCGCTCGATATCCGAGCTTACTATTAACTTATCTTCTCCAAAAGAATAACTATTTAGCAAAACAGGAGTTTTGCCTTTAATCGCTGGAGCTGGAAGTGTAGCAGACAAGTCTTCAACTATCTCCGAGTTAGCATCTATAAATCCTGTATTCAAATCGCGAACCGATTCACTGTAGTTGTCGTACCATTTCAACTCTATATTGTTTGTACCGTACTTTTGTAAGAGCTGCCCCTCATCTACAACTATCCAGGGCCACCAGCTTGGTGAGTTACTATAGCCCACAATAATTGTCGGCTCTGTTTGGTTTAAAAAACGGCGTATAAACAGCTCGATCTTCCTCGCTGAAAAAGTCTAGCTTTGTAAGGGATTCTGCAAACAAAGTATTTGTCTTATTCAAATTAATCAGGCAAATATCCAGCCTTACTATTGTTTCTGCCACAATTTGAACTATTAGAGCATATAAATCGGCTTCAATTCGAGACTCATAAGCAAGTATAGCTGCCTGTCTGCAAGCAGAAAGCTGGTCATCTCTCGAAGAGATGAGGATATCAAACGAACGTAAGGCGGCTTGTTGCTTGTCTTGATGGATTTGAGATTCTTGACTCAAAAATGTTTGCCAATCGCCTAATTGCTCCTTCAAAGACTGAAAAAAAAGCTGTTGGTGTAAGGGAGAAGCCTCTTTACTTAGTGAAAAAAAAGTTTGTTGCAGCTTTTTTAAGGATAAAGTTTGTAAAGACTGAAAGTTCTTTTCGAGAAATTGAGTATAACAGTAACCATTAGTGCTGGTATCGTCGAGCATTCCTAGTATCTGTGTTCTCTTTTCTTTGAGCTTTAATTCGGGTTTAGCCGAACCTTCTATTTGAGAAAATAAACGCGCGATTGCTGAAATTATTTCTTCGGCAAAATTAAGTTTTTCATCATCTTGCTGGCATAAATAAGTTTTCATCCAAAGTAATCCTTGATCGTCGAAAGCTAAATCGGCTATTGTATCTTGTGCCGTCAGTTTTACCCCAGAACCACTCTGCCAGCGCCGAAGCATTTCTTTAGCGAGCCAAGAGTTAAGACGTTTTATTTTCTCATCTTGCAAATTGGGAGTTGATTTGAAGCTAGAAATTACTTCTTTAGCAATGTAAATATTATTCCGATTTGCTGCGGTAATAGCAGCAATTAGATCGACGATGGGACTACTGTAGGAAAGATATCCTCTAACTCCTGCTGCAATTGCCTGATTGAGAAATTGAGCTGTAGGCGTTGTAGGCGTGTAAATAATTACTTTAGTATTGGGACTAGTACTGACTATCGGTTCAATAGCTTCAATCCTATCGGCATAAGGTATATCCAGATCGACAATGACCACATCTGGTTTTTGCTGCTCAATTATTCTGACTCCCCCTTCGATGCTGCGAGCCATGCCAGATACTTCTATCTGTGGTGCAGAATTTAACAATAATCCCAAGCTGTTAGTTACAGTTAGACTGTTGGCGATAATTAAAGTACGAGTTATCATGAGCAAAATCTCCAACAGATATGCAATTATTTTGGGTAACTATAATTTTTGTAAATAGAATGAACAAACTGGGGGGCAAAAATGCGATCTTCATCAAGTTTGATGTTTTTGTTGAGGAAGTTTTTGTTTAAGAATTCCTCAATTTTTGTAGCGGCGTAATAGAGACTGCTCATATCATTTCGCCGTTCAAAGGCTCTCAGATTATCTTCTATGGTAAACATTTTAGTTCCCGCCTGGAACAATTCAAACTCTTCACCATTTACACCTGCTTTGTTTGCCATAATTTGGTTTGCCTCTTGGGGATGCTGGTCGATAAAATCTAGAATGTCAAACCAAACTTCAACCAGAGACTGTACCTGTTCGGGCTGCCTATCAACTAGCTCTTGAGTGACTACTAGCAAGTCGGGAATAGCACCTGGAAAAGCCTTTGACGAGATAATTTCTTTTGCTCCTTCTCTTTCGAGTGCGGTAAGCCAAAAGGGAGGAAAAGCACCAACCGCATCAACCTGACCAGCCAAAAATGCTTCGGCGGCTGCTCCCGTCTCAGCATCAACAACGACTACATCCTGACGAGTTAAATTGGACTGCTTGAGAGCCAGAGTTAGCAGAAAATCATCAACAACTCCTGCCTCCACTGCTACTTTTTTTCCTTTTAGATCGATAACTTTATCGATTCCAGAAGCAGCAATAATTTTATCGTTACCTGCGGAGTTGTCGTTTACTAAAACCACCGTTTCACCTTTTACCGCTCCATTAGCAAAGGTTATAGTGTCATTCAAAGTCTGGCAATTTCCGTCGATATAACCACTACTTAGATCTTCCATTGATTTGGTATAGTCGTCGTACCACCTTAATTCTGCATTTAAATTGTGTTCGCCGAATAGTCCCTCAGATTCCGCGATCGCCCAAGGCCACCAGCCCGACCAGTTACTGTAACCGATGACAATTGGTCGTGCGCTTTGCACGGGAACATCAGGAACTGACGATCTGGTTTTGGGATAATTGATAAATATGATGAGGCTTAGTATCAGTCCAAAGACGAAAATCCAAATGTTACGTGTCATAAGGTACGTACTATTCTATGTGGTATGCAAACCATGTTCTTAGTTTAGCTTATTTATTAGCCAGTTAATAGCAATTTAATAACTGCTCATCGACCTTTTTGAGCTTTTTATAAATACTGACACTAGGCAACAAATTGACTAATTTGTTGCCTCATAACTACAATTTTAAAATCTGCTTTGTTGAATTTAAAAATATACAATGCCCAAAATACCGCCTTCTAGAAATAACTCTCATAATGCAAGCTTCATGACTTGTGAAGAATGCTCCTACGATCAAAATTTACCTACCGACAAAAACTGTAGGGCTTGTTTAAAACCTTTAAACAGAAGTTCGAGAAGAAATACCTCAAAAATTATTTCTCAAAGCTTTTCTTCAAGTTTGCTCAAGTTTATGAGCAATCAGGGAAAAAATCCTAACGTATTGTTAATTGGCGGCTCGTTGGCTTTGTTGTTACTGCTAAATTTTTCTTTCTATAAAGTCTATCGACAAATAGTTGTCAATAAAAATGAGCTTGCAATCTCTAGCAGGGCAAGTGTAATAACACAAAGTGTTGCCAGCGATCTGAGAGATTCAATTCAAAATTATTTCTTACAATCTCAAGAAATGGCAGCAACCCCGTTTCTCACAGACCCAAAGCTCTGGTCTGCGTGGACAATAGAGCGCAAGTTAGAGTATTTTCAAAATAATTTTTTGGCTAATCAACCTGGGATAGATAGCTTTGTAGTGATGGACGCTAAAACAGGAGATACTATTTTTAGCGGCGGAACTGGTACAAAGACTAGAAATAACAAATATTTAGATTACTACAAACTGGTTGTCAAAACCAAAAAACCCTTAATTATTAGCTTTCGAGAATCGACAAAGACAGGGATTCCATACATGTATATGGCCGCTCCTTCGTTTAATTCTCAGGGAGATATGCAATATATTACTCGTATAAGAATAAAATTTGACGATATAGAACAGATTGTCGATGATTCAATTTCTAAATATAATGAAACATCGCCTTTAGACCAGTTTGATACAAATCCTAATTTTTATTTAGTTGATAACATTGGTCGAGTCATTTCCTCTAATTACAATGCTGATAACAACTTTAAGCAGCACATTAATAGCCTGTTTCCCTCCGCTGCAAGTCTTCGTGATAATTATCAGCCCAGCTTTGTTAGAGATCTCTACAAAGGAGATAATTCTCTGGTCTACTTAGCCTATTTCCCCTTTAAAGAAATAGAGCAGTATGATAGAAATTTCGATTGGAGTTTATTTCTGGCATTTAAAGTCAAAAATGAGAGGAACAATTTGTTCTCAATTGTAATACTTGTAGTATTTGCTGAAATCATATTTATAGCTCTAATCCTCAATCTAAAAAAAATCGGTAGTATGATTCATTATAATGATAATAAATGAACCGAGGTTTCGCTGTTAATAGTGCAACATCAAATAGGCTCAAATTATAACAATTAAATCTTAACATTACACAAATAAAAACTGTAGCTCGGCAAAATTTATGATTATCGAAAAGGTTTCTTGGAATTCCAAATGTTTAGTTATTGATGATGAAATTGCAGCAACCAAAAGATCTCAAGATGACTTTATCCAGGACATGGCTTTGGCTCTGGATAACTCATCTATTTTATTTGCTGGTAACTGTGAAGAGGCCTTATCGATACTTGATAGCGAATCGAACCTTGGTCTTTGTCTCCTCGACTGTAAAATTCCCTTAAGCCGTTTAAAAGCTCCAAATTACGATCCTAGCATCGATAAAAATTATGGAATATCCTTACTTCCAAAAATCAACGTTATTAGTAATTTGGATACATGTGTTTATTCTGCCTATGTCGAAACTTTCGATCGATTGTCTGAGCAAATCAGTAGCTATCCAAACGTTATTGGCTGTATCAAAAAGAATGAGTCTCCTAAATTATTTAGAAAAGCACTAAAGCAGCTATTAGCGAAGTCGAATTCACCTTTGGTCAATCTTTTTGATAAAAAAACCAAATCTACTACGAGTAAAACTTTTAACTATGAGGATTTAGACCCCAAAGTTGAGCTACTTGTTCGTGAAAATACAGGTAAGATAAAGTTTTTGCTAAAAAGATCTGCCGAAGATATATTTAATATCGGTAAATATTTAACAGAAGTAAAATTAAGCTTAAGTCACGGTGAGTTTTATAATTGGCTGGAATGCGAAATCCCAGGAAGTAGCAGATCCACTGCTCGTTTCATGCAGGTTTACCGAAGACTCAAATCAGACACACTGTCTGATTTAAACATCGTTCCATCGGCTCTTTATAAGATAACTAAAAAATCTTCTCCAGATGAAGCATTAAACAAGGCATTAGAGCTAGCTCGTCAAGGGAACATAATCACCGTCGATCTTGCAGAGTCCTTAATTCAAGAGTATGACCAGGAAAAAAAGACAGATGTTACAAAAGATTCACTCAAAAATAAGTCAAATACTTTAAATGATGATGCTATAAGTATTGATTCAGCTTTCTCAGCAACATCTCCAAAAAAAGAAACAGATCTCAATCAGAAAATAGTCAAAGTTATTTCACGCCAAAAAGAATGGAAAATTGGCGTTCATACACTTACCTGTTATGAGCCTAATTCGCCAAGCTTTATCGCTCTTCTTCCTGAAAGCGTGTCTTTAGTCCTGGCTTTTCCCTCGCATAAGAATTGGAATTTTGAATTTCAACAGTATAATTCAATAATTATTTTTCAAACAAATTATGATGACTTAGACTATGCTGGACTTTTCAATTCAGTTAAAAATATAGTTGAGATTACAACCGAGTATGGAGATATAGTAGTTTTGGCATTTATTCCCGAACCAAGAATTTTGATGTTGTTAAATGAGCTAGGATGCAAGGTTTTTATTGCCGAACCAGATTATAACAAATGTCTGAGTCTTGTTGAAGCCAGTCAAGATATTATCTAAATGAATTTACTCATTGTCGAAAGCCCTGGAAAAATTAAGAAGATCAAAAAAATTTTAGGGGCTGGTTGGACGGTCAAAGCCAGTATGGGTCATTTCCGCACTCTGGCCAAAGATGGTGCTGATAATTTAGGATTTGATTTGATCGGCGAGCGCGTAAAAATGCGATTCGAGCCTAAAGATTCAAAATCTAAGAAAATAATCAAAGATCTACAAGAATCTGCTGCCCAAGCATCAAAAGTATATGTGGCTACAGATCCTGACCGCGAGGGAGAGGTTATCGGCTGGCATCTTTTTGAAATTCTCAATTCAAAAAATCTAGTTAGAGTAACATTCTCGGAAATAACTGAAAAAGCCGTTAGAAATGCGCTCGCCAATCCAAGGCAACTTAATTTAAACCTAGTAGGTTCGGGTTTAGCTCGTTCCTGCCTAGATAAATTAGTCGGATTCAAAGGTTCACCTTTAGTTTGGAATTTAGGAGCAAAAAGCGTTGGTAGAGTGCAGTCTGCCGTGCTTCATCTAGTTTGCGATCGCGAAAAAGAAATTAATAATTTCCAACCAGAGGATTACTTTTCAGTTTTTGTAGAATATAGTGAAGGTTTTAAAGCTTTTTATAGTCACGGTGGATTAGTATCTCAAACAACTACACGAGAGTCTTCTGAATTAGAGAAATCCCAGAATGAATCAGCCAGGATTTATCAACGATCTGAAGCGGAAACCTTAGTCGAAATAGCTAAGAGTTCCCCACATAAAATTGTTCGAGTCGATTACAAAACAACCTCTAAAACTCCTCCTCCTCCCTTTATCACTTCTTCCCTTCAACAAGAGTCTGGTTCAAAGTTAGGGTTGAGTCCAGATCGCACCATGAAAGTTGCTCAATCTCTCTATGAAAAGGGCTTGATAACCTATATGCGGACAGATTCGGTAGTTCTTTCCGAAGAATTTTGCTCGGCAGCCAAAGTCTGGCTTGAAAGCAAAGATCCGCAAAATGTCTTGGAAAAACCCAGAAAACACCGAAAAGCTAAAAATAGTCAGGAAGCTCATGAAGCTATTCGTCCCAGCGATTTAAACTATCCTTCTGTTAAACTCAAACAAGAAATTGGCGATGAAGAATTTAAGCTGTATCTCTTAATTTGGAAAAGAGCGATCGCTTCTCAATGTCGTCCTGCTTTAATTGATAAGACCATTGTTTTATCACAATCGGGTTCGGTATTTTGGCAAGCGAAAGGTCAGATGGTTAAATTTATGGGCTATGCCCACTATTGGAACAACCTTAGTGCCGATACCCAATTACCTGACCTGGAACGAGAACAAACTCTTGGACTATCTAAAGCTGAAATTGAGTCTAAAAGAACTTCTCCCCCATCACGCTACGGTGAGCCTCAGTTAGTGGCTCTAATGGAAAAAAAAGGCATTGGAAGACCCAGCACCTACTCATCATCAATTAAGACGATTAAAGCTCGCTCCTACGTCAAGATTAGCCAGAAAAAGCTAATTCCTACCGAACTGGGCATGACAGTGGATTCTTTTCTGGGCAAAAACTTTGCCGATTTGATTGATGCTCAATTCACTGCTGGCATGGAAGCTTCATTGGATGCGATCGCGCGTGGAGAGAAAAAATGGCAACCTTATCTGACTAGCTGGAATCAGACCTATTTTTCTCCTGCCTTAGCCCAGGCAAAATTAAGCCTGCCAGAATCAAATAGCAAACCCAAAGGGACTGTAACACCATCGGGGTTTAAATGCCCCGTCTGCAACCAGAATCTCGAACAATACGATTATCTAAAGGAAAATGAGCAGAAGTCTTTGTTGCGCTGTTCTGACCCAAAATCTAGGAATAAGTCTAACCACAAGCAAGTCGTATTTTTTAAAACTCGTAGTGGTAATTGGTGGAGCAAGAAGTACGGAGAGCTTGGAGAGCCAAAATCTCAGCAAAATACAAAAAAGAAAAGTTACTCTACGAAAAAATCTACTCCCATCAAATTAAAGACCCAATAAAAATAATCGATCTCTCGCAAACTGAGCGACCCGCCGATGAAGATATTTAACTAGTTAGTTTGCAAAATAGTCTTAAAACGTTATGATGTTCTCTAAGAGAAAACACTTACACCAAATTCTCCCCTAAGAAATTAAAGTCTCTCGAAACCGAAATCCTACTTAAATATTACGCCGTAATCAATCTCTCGATCGACCAAGGGTTTGATGTTCGGTCGATCGAGAAATCAAAAACAATCAAAAAATATTAAGGATTGCGATCGATCAAAGCCAAAAACCCTAGCAATTCGATCATAAAGCTAATCCTAGTGGTTAAGAACTGGTTAGATGGCTCTAATAGAGTTACAATTTTAACCAGCTAATTGGATTCTATTCAATTTAGTAAAAAAACCACTGAACACCGAGGTTAACTGTAGGAGGTTGTCATCGGCGTTCTATTTAAGTAGCTCCCAGGAATGGGAAGGAGGAAAGTCAGAATGTAACAATTAACTATCCAAATTGAATGACTAGTCAGCTAAAGGGCAAATTATTAGAAATAATTGTGCTGGTCTTTTTGCTGCCTTCTGAATTGATTGTATCAATCAAGTTACCTGTTTGACAAGTGTTGACAGACAAATTTTGCTGCGTACAAATATCTACAGTCAGAAAGCAGACAGCGCAAGGAGTAGCCAGGACTAGCCTTGGTAAAGAATTATTTAGCTTAGAGGAAATAGAAAAAGGTTGTTTTCTGTTATCCGAATCAAAAACCAAATTTTAATTCATTCTCGACTACCAATCGAGAAACAGACCAACCCCACAATCAATAATAGAGTCTTTATTATGACTTAATCTAGGGGTTAAAGCAAGCTTAATTTGAATGGTTTTTGATTTGGGTAATACACAAACAGCCAGAAACATACCACCATAGTTATCTGGAGTAGCTTGTGCTTTTAAAAACACACAATCAAGAATGGCTTGATTCGGCGGTCAGCCAAAGTATTATCGATCTAAATGTCCTATCCCTCCAAGATTTTGAACCCTATGACCGAATTTTGTACGGAATTCCTGACAGCGATCGCCGTAACGATGGTAGAATACGCGATCGACTACTAAAAAGATACCAACACATAGAGAAAGGCGGTTGGTGGGTATCTGGAATAGACTTACTCACTGGCGAAGATTCTGTCTGGGGACAATTTAAACCAGATATCCCTTATCGCTATCAGGAGAAGATAGGGAAAGGGTTTGGCTCTAATAATCAATACAAAAATAAACTCATCAAGTATGAGGTCCCAAAGAATGTACCCACTGAATTAATCGCTCTCAAAGTCAGTTTCCTTGATAGCTGGAATATTGTAAAAAATCAAAATGAGGCAGTAAAAAATGAATGGATTAAGAGAATTCAGGAGAATTGGAAAACTAGCGCCGAAAAAGGGCGGAATATTCAAGGTCGAGCGATTCGGACAGTTGATTCGAGTAACAGAAAATGCCGATCCAGAAGTGAGACAACAGCTACAGAAAGTAGAGAAACAGACAGCCATGAATCGGCAGAAGCCAAATTCCTTAGAGAACTTCAAAAGGCTTGTGAAGGAAGGGAATATCGCAAAATTGAGCGATTACTTCAGCCAGTACGGAATAGGTTCAAATATAATCCAGAACAATTTAGAAACACTGATAACAGAGGAATTGAGAGACTTAGCAAGATAGAAGATCGAGGTTTCTGGTCTTGGTTCATCGAGACTCCCCAAATTCCCCTTATTCTTACTGAAGGCGGCAAAAAAGCAGGAGCGATAATTTGTGCCAACTATGTAGGAATCGCCTTACCTGGAATTTACAATGGCTATCGTCAACCCAAAGATGAATGGGGGAATAAAGCAGGTACTCCCCGCCTAATTCCCCAATTAGAATTATTAGCTAAGGGTGGAAGAGAAATAATCTTCTGTTTTGATAACGACACTAAACCTTCAACTGTTAAGAATGTTCGTACTGCGATTGCCAAAACAGGAACTCTCCTACAACTCCAGGGAGCTTCTGTCAGCGTCATCACCTGGAGCGATCCAGAAAAAGGAGTAGACGACCTTATTGCAGCAAGAGGAGTTGACTATTTTAGATCTCTTTACCAAGCTCGAACTTCCCTATCAAATTTCAAGTTGAAAGCTTCGTTAGATATTTCTAAATACAAGCCATTACTAGTCAATCAAAGATATCTTGATGATAATTTAGTTCCTCCAAAACATGCTCAACTCATTGGTATAAAATCGCCAAAAAACACAGGTAAGACTGAATGGCTATCTCGTATTGTGCGGCGACTACTTTTAAAAGGTAAGCCAGTCTTAATCATTACCCACAGGATTCAGCTTGCTAAAGCTTTATGCGCCAGATTTGGCGTTGACCATATTGAAGAAGTCAAAAATAGTGAAACCCAGGGAATACTGGGATATGGACTTTGTATCGACTCACTTCACGCCCATTCTCAAGCTCATTTTAATCCTGAAGATTGGTCGGAATCTGTGGTAATTCTAGATGAGGCAGAACAGGTAATTTGGCATCTACTAGATAGTTCTACTTGTCAAAGTAATCGTGTAGAAATTATCGAAAATTTCCAAAGACTGCTTAGAACAGTTGTTTCTTCAGGGGGTCAAATTTATTTAAGCGATGCCGATTTATCGGCGATCGCCCTTGACTATGTAAGTGATTCGATCGGTTTTCCAGTCAGCACTTGGGTCGCCCAAAACGTTTATCGTTCGCCAATCAAGCGTAAACTAATTTCTTACACAGGAAGCGATCCTCGTGAATTAATTGCTACTTTAGTCAAAACTATCGACCAAGATAACAAAGTTTTTGTCCAAACCACTGGTCAAAAAGCTAAAAGTAAGTGGGGTTCTACCAATTTGGAACTTGTACTCAAAGAAAGGTTTCCCGACCGACGAATTCTCAGAATCGATCGAGAAACTGTATCCGAACCAGGGCATCCAGCAATGGGCTGTATGGCAAATTTAGACCAGATTCTTAGTGGCTACGATATTGTAATTGCATCCCCGATAATCGAGACGGGGGTATCAATTGATTTAAAAAATCACTTTAATTCTGTCTGGGCGATCGCTCAGGGAGTTCAAACTGTTGATGCAGTTTGTCAAACGGTCGAGCGAGTACGAGATAATGTTCCCCGTCACCTTTGGATCAAAACAACTGCCAAGGGAAACCGCATTGGCAACGGTTCAACTTCAGTCAAAGCTTTACTTACCTCGCAGCATAAATTAACCAAGGCGAACATTTCGCTGCTTCAGCAAGCTTCATTCAACGATTTTGACGACCTTGAGATTAATTTTTCACCAGAATCTCTTTTAAGTTGGGGAAAAAGAGCCTGTGTCGTCAATGCTGGCAAAAATAATTATCGAGATTCAATTCTTGCTAAACTTTTGAGTGAAGGTTATGAATTAGAAAAGCCAATAGAGCTAGATCTTGACAATACCAGCATCATCAAACAGGAAGTCGTACAAGTGTGTCAAGAAAATTATCGTAGTTTTTGCCAAAAAGTATCAAAAGCACCAACTTTATCCGAGCGAGAATTAGAGCAGCTCGATCGTAAAAAAGCCAAAACGGAAATTGAACGATTATCAGAAAGAAAAGGAAATTTGAGTAAACGCTATGGCATTGAGGTGACACCAGAACTGGTAGAAAAAGATGATTCTGGCTGGTATCCTCAGTTACGGCTTCAATACTACTTAACTATTGGTAATGCCTGTTTATCAGAACGGGATAGACGCTCTCTAGCTCGATGCCAAGAACAAGGGAATGGTAAGATTTTTCAACCCGATATCAATAAACGCCAAATATCAGCCAAAATCAAAACCTTACAGCTTATTAATCTCGAACAGTTTCTGGACTCTGAGGCTGAGTTTACTAAAGAGATTCTCTCTGACTGGCTTGACCTTGTAATTAAACTTCGTTTCGATCTCAAAACTATCCTAGACGTGACTATCAATCCTGAAAAAGATAGCGCGATCGCCGTGGCCCAACGAATACTCAAAAAATTGGGACTGAAAATGGAATTCAAATGCTGGCGTGGCGATCGCTCTTGCAAGCAGCGAGTTTATGCTGGGTGTAAATTAGATCCAGACCGTCGTACAGGCGTTTTTAACTATTGGTTGTCAATGGAAGAAAGCGCATTCATTAATGCAGCTGCTTGAAAATGGTTCACACCCTCCTTTAAGGTATATATATAATGAGCTTGGACAGAAAAATCCTATTTTATGCGTTAGTAAGCTTACAGATTAGACCCTTAAGAATGTAAAAAAAAGACTTGAAGGGGGAAACAAAAAGGCTCAAATTATTGCTAATATATATATATAATAAATAGTCCATATCAAGGAAAATACCCAATAGACCCTAACGACTATCCAAGATTGTATTTTATGAATAGTCCACATCGAGAAAATTTAGAAAAAGACTCAATAGATACTAGCGACTGTTCAAGATTAGGGTTATTAATTTCTCAGTATATCAATGATCACAAACTGACATTTACTGAGATGACAGAAAGAGTCGGTATTTCTCGTGCAGCTTTGACAATAGCTTGCCTCAAGGATGGAAATCCAGGAAAAAAAAATATCCCCAAGCTAGCTTTAGTTTTAAACCAGAAAGAATCTGAACTTTATCGAATGATTCGTGAAAATGAGATGAAACGAATGTATGAAAAGTAATATTCGGTCGCAACTTCAAGATATTAGAGTTATTTATCGTCCCTCTACAGTTCTTTTAAATAATTGGAAACTGTGGATTGCCAATGAAGTAATAAGTAATTGGCAAAATACCGAGCGAGAAGAGCTTAAGCATGAAGATATCTTGAATTCTTTAAAGTTATCTAACGATAAACTTATGTCAATTTTGGATCAAATTAAATCCAAAATTGAGAACGCAATCGAAACAGTTACATCTATAGAGCAGTTAAAATATGCAGATAATAAATTAGAGGAATATTTTTCAGATATTTCTACGAGGGAGCTTCAAGAGTCTAACGAAATATTAAGAAATAAAAATATAAAAGATTTTCATAAGAAAATTTCTGATAGCTGCACAAAAGCAAATCCTTCAAAAACAACTGCTTTTTTGAGAGACTTGTCGAAAATTTTATATGAAAGAAAAAACAGTTTTCAAAAATTAAAAGATCAATGTTTGAAAAAAGAAAATTCAGCTTTTCAGGCTTATTTAAATTTGAGTCATAAATTTGAAAGGACTATAGAAAGCCGTTTAAATTTGAAACACATTAAAGAAAGTATGTCAAATGCCCTATTTGTATACTTTGAGTCCAAGTTAAAAGCAGAAAATTATACAGCTTTTAAT
>CAVRWR010000162.1:0-49952 GCA_963724445.1 uncultured cyanobacterium
GAACGCCAACTTGATGTTTTGGCAACTAATAATTTTATTTCTTCTTTTTCAGTTTTAGTTAAATAAGGACTTTGATTGTACCTACCAGTATCTATTGGGAACTGCCATTTTATTTGTTTTGATTCAAATGCTTTTTTTGCTGCTTTCATCTTAATATTTCTGCCATCATTGCTATACGCCAGGCATGAATTTGATCCATACCTTTTTCTAATTTCTCTGCCAAATCTCTACCACTAAGATGAATGTATATCTTGGTAGTTTCTAAACTTCTATGACCAGCAAACTGAGCTATTTCATGTAAGTCCCATCCTGCCTTCGCCAAATCAGTACAACAAAGATGTCGCGGAGTGTGACTTGTAAACTGTTTAACTCCAGAATTCTTAGCTATTCTTTCCACTACTTTTGACCACGTTGAAGAACTTATAGGACTACCTTTGTTTCTTTTAGATTCAGATAAATATATCCCTGTTTTTTCTCTGCTCAAGGTTTTACGATGCTTTAAATAATTAGCATATAAAACTCCACTAGATTCTGAATAAGGAACGACTCTAGCTTGCCTATTTTTGGTTATCTCGGCTCGGATAGTTATTAATCTAAAGGCAGGGTCAATGTCGCCAATTTCTATCGAGCATAGTTCTTCGCGTCTTAAAGCAGCATCATAAGTCATTGCTAACATGACTCGATTCCTCAAAGGTTCAGATTTAGTAGCTTCTAAAATCGCTTGCCACTGTTCGCTATTTGGAATCCAAGGTAGCTTTCTATAACGTGGAATTAACGCTCTATCTCGATGTCCGCCAAATCCTTTTCCTGGGGTATATTTTCCTCTTCCTACTGGATTATCCTGTCTAATACTTTCTTCTATGAGATGATCATAGAACAGCCTTATGGCGGTAATTCTAAGCTGCATTGTGGCATTGGCTAAACCTGTCCCAGAATCCAAACTAATAACGTTTTTTCCACGAGGATTGGGTCGGTTGCTCAGATATCTAACGTAAGTAGCAATATCTACTTTTTTAGCTGTTTCTGGAATGACCTTATAAATCTTACAGAACAGTAAGTAATCCTCTAAGCTTTTGCCATAGGCTTGTATGGTGTTTTCAGCTAAACTTAAATCAGCCTGAATTTGTAACCATTTTCTTGGCTGTTCTTGTTCTGCTAGTAGTGGAAAAAATTCCCATCGCGGTTCTTCCATTTGTACATTGTTTACACTTGATTACCATGAGAACAGTGTACAGTAAAATTAAACAACGTAGAAGTAAGTTATGACATCTTGTTGTTGTTGTTTACACTTCTTTTTATTATGAATAACTTAGAGGGCTATGGAAGAAGAACCACTAATGAGTTCATTCATTTCTTACATATTGCTCTTGGCAGTTTGAGAGAATTAGATACTCAATTGATAATTGCCAAGAGAGTTAAACTAACTGAAGACAAATTTCTCGACCCTGTTATTAAGAATACAGACCGAATGCAGGGAATTCTAGTTTCTACCTTACAAAAGCTCAAAAAATAGGATACTCATGCTTGTCCTTCTGCCCCCTGCCGCCTTGCTCCTGCCCCCTAAAATCGGAGATTTTATTTATGGCATTTGTCGGATATGCGCGGGTCAGTTCTGTCGGTCAGAGTCTCGATGTTCAACTTGATAAATTGAAACACTGCGACAAAATCTACAAAGAGAAGAAAAGTGGCACAAGTAATAGTAATAAGCGTCCTAAATTAGAAGCTTGTTTAGAGTATGTCAGGGAAGAGGATACTTTAGTGGTTACACGCTTGGACAGGTTAGCTCGTTCTACTTTGCATCTCTGCCAAATTGCTGAAACCCTCAAACAAAAACAGGTTTCTCTTCAGGTACTCGACCAAAATATCAACACTAGCGATGCTACGGGAAGGCTTCTGTTCAATATGTTAGGAGCGATCGCCCAGTTTGAAACAGAAATTCGTGCCGAACGTCAGATGGACGGTATTAACAAGGCTAAAGAGAGGGGAGTTCCTTTTGGCAGAAAGAAAAAGATGACCAATAAACAAGTTGAGGAGCTAATCGAAAGAAGAAAGTCGGGAACTCTAATTAAAACTCTGATGGCTGATTACAATTTATCCAAAGCTAGCGTTTATAGATATTTGAACAAGTGATTCAAAGTTACTATTGAGTGTCATTTAATTCCAAAGATTTAGTCTCGTTTATTGCTAAAGTTTACAATATTCTAGCCTAAATAATCGTTATATTTGTTCAACAAAACGTCCGTTTTAATAAACAATTATCGAAAGCGAAATACAGTATATTTGTTCTGGCTAATGATTCAGTCTTGTTGTTTAAGAGATACTACTAAACTTCAGATATCAAATAAATGATGCCCTCACTATCAGAATTATAGTTAGCTTGAATAAACTCAATACAGTCCGCTCGGTGGAGAAACATCTTTATCTTTAAATACGGATTACTGTGAGGAGATAAATTGGGGCGAATTGTATCAGCGCTATAATACTTGCCGTCGTAACTCAACATACAGTACCAACCATTATCAGTTCCTAATTTATCGTCAGAATATTTAACTGCATCCGATTTGCGGTCGAAGACTTTAACTCTATGCCAAGGTAAAGAAGAGTCTACTTTAGGAATCTCTAAGATATATTGTGTCATTTACTTACTCGACTGTTGTGATTTCCCAGAGCCATTTCCCAATCAGGTATCCAGTGTGGTTCAATAAAATCTAAGATTCTTTACGCCTGAGCAGGTAGTAATGCAACTGCCGATAGTCAAACCAGCTTCCATTGTTACGAAACACGCGCTCGTCTTTCGTCATCTGTTCGAGAATCAG
Organism: uncultured cyanobacterium; assembly: GCA_963724445.1. GTDB lineage: Bacteria > Cyanobacteriota > Cyanobacteriia > Cyanobacteriales > Xenococcaceae > Waterburya. Next base: position 2,817 of record CAVRWR010000162.1, read on the forward strand.
TGCCAGTTTCGGCACTTCCAGAACTATTTAACGGGTTTGATGGTTCTGGAGAACAAAAGTTTAGCTAATATCAGTCGGTGTATTTTAGAGAGTGCCGACAAAACTAACCTCTCCCGATTTCTCTCACAAGCACCCTGGAGTGAGAAGGAAGTGAACAGTGAAAGAATCAAGTATCTGTTAAATCAGACAGCCAACCATCGTCAGACGGCAGAAGAATCCTACCTCATATTGGACGATACTTTATGTGAACACGTGGGAAGTCTTTTCGAGTACGTTGACCGACACTACAATCATTCAAATCAATCCTATCCCTGGGCACATAATCTAGTCACTAGCCACTACTTGTCAGGATCAGTCCGCTTTCCCGTTGACCTGCGGGTATATCGTCGCTACGAAGAAATCACTCGGTGGTCGGAATTTGTCAAAAAGTATTTTCCTGATACGGAGATTCCCAAACAGAAAAAGGAACGGCAAAAACTGCACAAGTTGGTAGATCAGACCCTACTTAAAGCTCCAGAATTTCAGGAGCTACACTCACAATTTCAGACTAAAATTGCCTTGACCGTCGAGTTAATTGAACAAGCCAGGAGTAGAAAACTCCCCTTCACCACCGTGTTGATGGACAGTTGGTATCTGGCACCCGATATCGTAGCGACTCTTTTTGAGCATCAGTTGGATTGGGTCAGTCTGCTCAAAAAGAATCGGAAGCTCGAAGTTCACAGTTTTGTGCTCCGTGATGAAGCTGGGCCAACCAATAACTTTAACGGGTCCTCACATCAAAGTCGAGGAGTTAGTGCCACTGATTCCTCCCAACGCCTATCGAAAAGTCAAGGTGGGAGAGAAGTCTTACTGGTGCTTTACTCGAAGCTTACGAGTTCCAGGATTAGGAAAAGTGCGTCTGGTCATCAGTTGGGAAAATCCCGAGCTGACTGGGACTTATGCCGTATTGCTCAGCAACCGAACTGACTGGTCAGCTAAGAAAATCCTCGCTACTTACCTACAACGTTGGCCAATAGAAACCTTTTATCAGGACAGCAAGGGACATCTGGGTTTGGATAAATATCGCATGCGTAGCACCGAAGCCATTCAAAAACATTGGTGTCTGGTGTTCGTGGCTTATTCACTCCTGCATCTAGCTTGTTTACCGTCTTCACTGATATCAGGCAGAGGGAAAATTCCCTCACACCCCATCAAAACCATTGGGCAAGTCTGTCGTCAACAGGGACAGAAGTTGATTCAAGAGCTGATTTTATTGGCTCATGACCAACTTCAACAAGGTCAATCGGCAACTGATGTCTTTTCTCGTTTATTTGCTAAGCAAAACAAGGAGGTGCCTGCTTGATGATTTAGCGATCGCCGAAATCACAACAGTCGAGTTTTACTGTAAATTAATTATTGGTTTAATTTTTTTTGGTATTGATGTGGCTCCCTTGCTTGCTGGTGCTGGATTACTTAGGGTAGCACTTTCTTTAGCTTCTCAAAATTTGATTAAAGATACGATTAATGGCTTTTTAATCGTTCTCGAAGATCAATATGGCATTGGCGATATTATCGATACGGGAACTTGGTCAGGTACAGTTGAGGGGCTTAACTTACGCATTACTCAACTGAGAAACTCTGAAGGAAAACTGATTACCATTCCCAACAGTCAGATGGGGGCGGTAGCCAATCTGACAAAAAGCTGGTCGAGAGTAGATTTAAATGTTCTCGTTGCTTATGACACAGATATTAAAGCAGCTATGAAAATAATGGAAACGACTGCTGTAGAGATGAGTTTGGAACCCAAATGGCGATGGCAAATTACCGAACCACCTCAGATCAAAGGAATTGATGATTTTAGCGATCGCGGATTACTGGTAAAAATATGGGCGTTGTTCAAAAACGGGATATTTTGGGTAACAAACGCAGGTAAAATTAAGCCAAGTTTTGACTTCGCTTACAGAACAAAAGTATTATTATGGAATTTGACTTTTCAGGCTCGTTGAAAAAGCTCAAATCCTAACATTTCTAACCAATGAGGATGCTTTTTACCTGTCATCAGTTCTGTAGGACTTTTTCCTACTCGTTCAGTAACTCGACTTGACATAAATGGACGATGATTCAGAAAAAACCTGAGAAGGTCGAGATAATCAGAATTCAGATGCTTTCTCAAGAAAAAGTAATTTCTCAGACGAGAATTGAGGTTTTCAACTAAAGAACTGGCTCTGGGAGTTGATTTCATCGCTGATTCTACTGCTTCCTTCACTGGCAGAAATTTCTCCGAAAGTTGCTGGTAAACCTGATTCCATTTCTGCCAATAGACATTAGTGGATAGGGACTTCTTCATTAATAAACAGACCTGTCGCACCTGAGACAGAGAAATCTGAAACTTGTGGGCAATATCTGCCAGTTTCTGGTCTAGAACTTGAGCAAAGGCTAATAAATCCGCTTTTTGATTCGATAAAGCAATTCTTAAAGCTCTAATTCCTTTGTGAGCTTGGTCTTCTCTCAGTTGGAGTTCTGAGATAATGAAATTCATCAGTTCCATTCTTTCTGACCATTCTGGTCCTGCCAAGGATAAAATATCAATTCTGAGCCAATAGAGCAATATTTTGATGTCAGCGACTAAATTTAGCAAGTTTGCTTCATTTTTACGAGCTTTAGTTAACTTAGCTGATAATTTATTCCCCTCTCCCTTTAATTTAGCCAACTCCATCTTCTCTTCGAGCTTTTCTCTTTGGTTGTTGCTCCTTGAGCTTTTTTAGCTAAATTACGGCATAAAGCGTCACATTGGTCAAACATATGCCACACATCTCCATGACATGGCTTATCTCCCCAAGCTGCTTTTTGCCCCGCTCTGATTCCTTTTCCTGCATCGGCTATGGTGTAGTCAGGATTCAATCCTTGTTGCTTCAGCTTCGAGTAAATAATAGCCCCAGGTATCTTCATCTCGATGTTCTACTGCTTCTAGGAGAAAACAGTAGGTAGAATCAGCATCCACTCCTGTCAATACGGGTTGAGTACTCTGAAAGAGTTCGTCGAGTAATGCTACTCTAATTGAGGATAAATCTTGAGTTTGATTGATTTTTCTGGCTTTTTGAACTGTTTCAGTTACTCGATTGTGAATCGTGCCGATACTGAGAGAATAATCAAACAAATCTCGTAATAGCTCTTTTATTCCTCTGTAAGAGCAATGACAGATGAGAATCAATGCCAGAATCAACTGAAATATCCATTTTTGAGTTACAGGAAGATAATACAGGACTTCATTCTCTCGTTCTGGCTTGTCAAAGGCCGTATTTAATGCTTCTTGAGCAATCGCTTTCTGTTGGTAGAGAAATTTACGACTTACTTGCTCTTCTTGGCTATATGGCTTATTTGTTCTTGTTTTGACAGAACTTTAATCGCTAATTCTTGACGATGAAGAGGATGAAGACCCGAAGCTACAGAAGAAGATGGATTCACTCAGTTTACTGCTATATTTGCCTAATTTTGACGGTGGGGGATGCTGGGGTTTCCCCAGCATATCCAACCACCGTGTTGACCTGATTTATTAGTATCTCTCATCTCCTTGGTGTTGAGCAATAATTTAGAACATAAGTTCTAGTAAATTGGGTAATTTTTTCCAAAAGTGTAACCTTGGTTTGAACAACGCCGCTAAATTCCGAAGTGGCAAATAATAATTAAGTGATAGCCAAATTTCGCTCTTTAATTGAGTTTGACCTTAAACTTAAGTTTCCATCGGCTTTTTGCTCCAAGTTGCGATGCGATATAAAAATGCCTCGTATGCAAAAAGTGCATAATATTTTGCTGTTCGTAACCAAATATACATAAAATACAGGCAATTGAAAATAATCTTAATTTCAGCAGCCCTAAGTAAAAGAAATAGTTTGATTGTCCAGCAGCAGAGATCTTGCTTTCTATTTCGGCTTATGTCCCACCTTTTAAACAGCTCTTTAACCAAAGATTTAGATTTATGACTACTGAATCCACCATCAAAATCAAACTCAACAAAGTAGAAAAAGTTAAAGCAGCCAAAGATGGTTTAGACGTTAAGCAGGAGCTTGAGCATTTTGCCCAAATAGGCTGGGAAGCTGTGGACAAGACGGATTTAGAAACTCGCCTCAAGTGGTTAGGGATTTTTTATCGTCCCGTAACTCCTGGACAATTCATGCTCCGCATGCGCGTTCCTAACGGAGTTCTCAATAGTGAACAAATGCGGGTGCTAGCTAAAGCGATTGAACGCTACGGTGACGAAGGTACCGCAGATATTACCACTCGCCAAAATATCCAACTACGGGGTATCCGCTTAGAAGATATTCCGCAAATTTTTAGCAGTTTTAAAGAGGTGGGTTTAACCAGTATTCAGTCTGGTATGGATAATGTACGCAATTTAACTGGCTCTCCCGTGGCGGGCATCGATCCTGATGAACTGATTGACACCCGCGAAATGAACCAGAAAGTTCAAGATATGATTACCAACAGCGGTGAAGGTAATTACTCTTTTAGCAATCTGCCTCGTAAATTTAATATTGCGATCGAAGGAGCAAGGGATAATTCGATCCACGCTGAGTTAAACGACTTGGCTTTTATCCCAGCCTATAAAGACGGCGTATTAGGATTTAATATTCTCGTTGGGGGTTATCTCTCAGCTCAACGCTGCGCCGAATCAATCCCGATGGGAGTTTGGATTCCTGCGGAGAACGAAGATGTCGTAGAAATGTCCCGTGCGATCTTAACTGTTTACAACCAGAACGGCGCTCAGGAAGGGTTGAGAAATAGTCGTCCCAAAGCCCGTCTAATGTGGTTAGTAGAGACCTGGGGAATGGAGAAGTTCCGCGCCGCAATCGAACAGGAACTAGGTAAATCTCTTGCTGATGCTGCACCTGTAGACGAAATTACCCAAGATAAGAAAGATCACTTAGGAATTCATCCTCAAAAACAAGGGGGATTTAGCTATGTTGGACTCCATGTGCCGATGGGACGTTTAACGGCAGAGTCTATGTATGAATTAGCCAGGCTAGCTGAAGTTTATGGAAATGGTGAAATCCGTCTGACAGTAGAGCAAAATGCGATCGTACCCAATATTGCCAATGAGAATTTGTCAACTTTTCTCAGCGAACCTTTATTAGAGCAGTTTACTATTAGCCCTGCTACTCTAACTCGTTCAGTAATTTCTTGTACTGGAGCAAGATACTGTAACTTTGCCCTGATTGAAACCAAACAAAGAGCCTTAGCTTTGGCACAAGAACTCGATCGCGAATTGGATATTCCTCAGCGCGTTCGGCTTCACTGGACAGGATGCCCTAATTCTTGTGGACAGGCTCAAGCAGGGGATATTGGCTTAATGGGAACCAAAGTACGTCAAGATGGTAAAGCAGTAGAAGGGGTAAAAATCTTTGCTGGAGGCAAGGTTGGCAAAGGTGCAGAATTAGGGACGATGATCGAAACAGGAGTTCCGACAGATGAGATTAAAGCTACTCTGCGTAATTTATTGATTGAGAAATTCGATGCTAAATTAAAAGACGGTGTAGCGATCGATGAGCCTCAAGCCTCAAATATCTTGTAATTTGTCAAATTTACTGTCAAATTTACCTTCTGCCTGAAGGAGATGGTTAATCTTGTTGATGATTTGAGTCGGCTCCATTGATTTGAGCAAATATTCATCAACACCACATTTAGTAAACTTTTGCCACTCTTCGTGTTCAAAGCGATCGCCTAATAAAGTGACGTTCGTTTTATTAGTCAAAGAAGCATGAGAAATGGCATTCACTACGTTTTCTACATCCATCACCGAACAATCTTGATCGATAATAATAATTCTCGGCTGAAGTAATTCGATTTGACTAATTGCCATGGCAGAATCCATCAGCCAAACCACCTGATGATCGATGGTATTAAGCAGTTGACAAAAGAAAGTAGCACTCGCTTCATCTTCGGTAATCAGCACGATGGTCTGGGAGTTTGAAACAGCTTGAGGTGGGATCTCAGGTTTGACTAAATTAAATTTTGGCGCATCTTTTTCAGGTAGATAAACAGTAAACATCGAGCCTTGTCCTATAGATGACTCCACCTCAATTGTTCCACCATGTAGCTCAACCAACTTCTTGGTCAGAGCAAGTCCTAGTCCCGTGCCACCATGAACTCGTCGGCGATAATTTTCGATCTGCTTAAATTTCTCAAACAGTAGGGGAATTTCTTCTGTAGCAATACCAATTCCTGTATCTTCTATTTGAAAAACCACCTGATGCTGTTCTCGCCAAACTCTGAGAACAACTTCCCCTTTCTGGGGAGTGAATTTGATGCTATTGCTTAAGATATGAAATAAAATTTCTTTTAGTCTGACTTCATCAGCCAAAAAATAATCCTCTGCCGATTGTACTTTGACTTCTGCACGCAGGGTAATTTCTTTGGTTAATGCGCTTTCTTGCAATAAGTATAAGGATTGCTTGACGATCTCATTGAGGGATACCTGCTGAATATTTAGCAGATGCTTACCCGATTCAACATCGGAAAACTCTAGAATATTATTGATCAGTCCCAACAGATGTCTGCCACTTTGCTGAATTAAATGGAGATATTCATGCTGTTTTTCTGGTGATAGGGGCATCCTTTTCTTCGTGGATGACCATTGCAGGAGAGTACTGGACAAACCGATCACGCAGGTTAAAGGTGTCCGTAACTCATGGCTCATACTACCCAAAAAATCATGCTTAGATTTGCTGGCGGCTTCTGCTGCAATTAAGGCATCTTTTAGCTGCTGTGCCTGAACTTCTACCTGCTTCTCTAGTAGTTGCTTCTGCTGTTGTAATTGTTCGTATGAATAACGATTTAAAACCGCAAGGGAAACGTATTCTGCTACCTGGCATAAAAACTGAACATCTTTTTGATGCCAGTGTCTTGGCTGACATTGATGAGCAATCAGTAATCCCCACAGTTTACCCTGGACGTTAATTGGGATCACAACTTTAGCTTTTACCTGCAGATTCGCCATTAAGGACTTCATACAGGGGTTTAAATCGCAACTCACATCTAGATTGTCAATTATTAGGTTGAATCCTTCGTGATATTGATTAATGCAGCGGGGAGATTCTCGCCAACAACCTTCTTCCTGAAAATGAAGCGTGGAGGAAATAGCTTCATTTTTTCTGGCTTCATAGGTAATTTTATCGATACGCTCTAACTTGAGATCGGTAGAATTCGATTCTTGGGGTACGTCTAGTTGAAAGATCGAGAGGCGATCTAATTCTAAAAAACTACAGCTATGCTCGATAGCGGTCTGGATAATTTCTGCTAGAGTAAAATCTTGACTAATTTGAAGTTTAGTCTGGGCAAAAATACGTTCTTGCTCTGCTTGATAGTTAAGTAGTTTTTCCATCGGGGTAGTAGAGTATAGATTATTATATCGATCGAGGTCCACAGGGAAATATGGTTCACGAGGCTTGTTTTCCTGCCTTGGTAGTTGATTAGTCTCTATTACATGAGCATGGGATAATTGATGAGTATTTTGCTGAGGTGTACTATCTAGGAGCAATTTTACGGCTCTAACCATGAATTCCTGAGAAATATCGCTATTTCTAGTTAATTTGCCGATAAATTCTGTTCGTAAACAATTAATCACAGCAACTTTGTTTTCTTGTTGATTGCCAAGGTTAATTAATTCATTAATTATTGCTTCGCGATCAAAAACTAAGGTAGCTTGATATATCTCAAGATTGACTGTTTTTTCCTTAAGCAATAGAGCATTGAGATGTGATCCCGTCAATAAATAAAAATTGTCTATTGGTGATGAAATAGTAATTTTGCGCTCATTTTCTAGTAGCGTAGATAACGTATCTTGGGTAAACAATTGAGTTTCAACATTAGCTGCCATTGATAACCATAGTTCAACCAGGTGCTGCCAAACTTGATGACTAATATTTTTTTTAAGTACTAATGAAGATGAATAACTCGACACAGTTTAAATCCAGCTAACAGCATGATTTTCTTCGTCTATATAGCTTGGCTCATTTTCATCTCCTTCAGTAAATCCGTAATTATTTCTCAAGATTAAACAACGTTCAAGCAGCGCCCGAATGCATTCGGGCGACCTTAAACCGTATTATTCAGTTACTAAAATTATGCATAAAATCGCAACGTTACCTGGAGGATGGTATCCCAATACCGAAGGAGTAATTTTTGTCGAACAGTCTCCTGCACCGATTGTTTTTTTAACTTATGCTGATACTGATATTCAAACTATTGCTACAGCACGCTCTTTTTTGACAGATGATTTTCCTCAAATTAGAGTAGTCAATTTATTGAATCTACAACAGCAATTAAGCATAGATACCTATGTAGAAACTATCGTCTCAAAATCTAAAGTGGTGGTGCTACGTTTGCTTGGGGGTAGCGCTTACTGGACTTATGGATTTGAGACAGTGAAAGAAGCTGCTCGGTTAAATAACATAGCTTTATTCGTGGTGCCAGGGGATAATGCACCCGATTTAGATTTGATTAGTCACTCAACGGTTTCCCTCTCGGCTGTTAATAGCCTGTGGCGATATTTGATTGAGGGTGGAAGAGAAAACTATGGTAATGCTTTGCGATTCATTAGTGATATATGTCTACAAACTAAATACAATCCAGAACCGCCAAAATCCGTGCCTGAAATTGGCAGATATGAGTGGCAAAATAAGTCAGATAATTTAGCTCAAGCTCATAATTATTCATCAGACTTTAATGGCGATCGCGACTGTGGCATGCTCTTTTATCGTTCTCATTATTTAGCAGGAAATACCGCCCCAATTGATGAGCTATGTAAATCGATCGCCGCTAAAAATCTTCGCCCCAGACCAATATTTATTTCTTCATTAAGAAACATTGAATTACAGCAACAATTGTTAGCTTTGCTTCAAGAAATGAAAGTTAAGATATTATTAAATACCACGAGCTTTTCCTTAGCAAAGATTGGTGAAACAGCTCAGTTGGAGTTTTGGCAGCGACTAAATATTCCAGTTTTGCAGGTAATTTTAAGCAGTAGTACAGAAGAACAATGGCACTCTAGTCTTCAGGGGTTGATGCCCAGAGATGTAGCCATGAATGTGGCACTACCTGAAGTTGATGGCAGAATTATTACCCGCGCTGTTTCCTTCAAATCGGCAGAAGTCTGGAACGATCGGCTAGAAACTAATGTAGTAGTCTATCAGCCAAAACGCGATCGCCTTGATTTTGTGGCTGACTCGGCTGCGAACTGGATCGATCTGGCTAATACCCCTGTAAAAGAGCGAAAAGTGGCTTTAATCCTGGCTAACTATCCAAATAAAGATGGCAGAATTGCTAACGGTGTGGGCTTAGATACCCCTCAAAGCTGTATCAAAATCTTGGCAGCTTTGCAAAAGGCGGGATATACCATTAGAAGATCTTCCCCAGACGGGAGATGAATTAATTCAACGTTTAACCAAAGGTATTACCAACGATCCTGAAAGTAGAATTAGTCGTCCTATATATCAAAGTTTATCCACAGAAGATTATCAGCAGTATTGGCAGACATTACCCGAAGCAGTAAGGCAAGGAATTACCGCTAGATGGGGCGATATTGGGAGACTGGGGGACGAGGCCCTAAAGGATACCGCTTCGCGACACGAAGTTAGTCCTTTAGGGCATAAGACTGGGGGACGAGGAGAAATACAGATACCAGGGATACAGTTAGGTAATGTATTTATCGGCATCCAGCCATCACGGGGATACGATCGCGATCCGAGTTTAAACTATCATGCCCCAGATCTCGAACCAACCCATGAATATATGGCTTATTACCATTGGTTGCGCAGTAGCTTTGGCGTACGAGGCGATCGTTCATGTTGGCAAACATGGCAACTTAGAATGGCTACCAGGTAAAAGCTTGGCACTATCGGCAAACTGCTATCCCGAAGTAGCATTACAGACTATTCCTAATATTTATCCCTTTATTGTTAACGATCCAGGAGAAGGTTCTCAGGCAAAAAGGCGATCGCAAGCGGTAATTATCGACCACCTAACCCCACCACTCACTCGTGCCGAACTATATGGTGGGTTAGAAAAACTAGAGGCTTTAATTGATGAATATTACGAAGCGCAGAGTTTAGATCCAACTCGGCTAAATATAATTAGCGATCGCATTACCAAACTTTTACAGCAAGAGAACTTAGACCAAGATTTAGGCATCAAACCTAATGAGACAGAAACTTTAGCGCAATTTCTCTCTGTTGCCGATGGCTATCTCTGCGAATTAAAAGAGGCTCAAATCCGCGATGGTTTACATATTTTTGGTCAATGTCCTGACGGCGAACAACTACGGGATTTGATCATTGCGATCGCCCGTTCCCCTAGCTATGAACGCATCGGAATTACTCAGGCTTTAGCCAAGGATTTTGGTTTAGATTTCGATCCGCTTTTGGGTATAAATCAGGAATTTAATAATAGTAGAGACGTAACATGTTACGTCTCTAAGGGATTTAACAACGCAGACGATGATCGAGAAAATAAATATAGACAACGATTCCAACAAGCCAGAAATGCGGGAGATGCGATCGCCATCCTCGAAGAAATCGCGATTGAACTAATAGACAATCTAATTAATGGTCTACCTATTAACTATTACCTATTACCTATTACTTCTCAACAACTTCAATGGATTAAAAACACCTTATTACCCAATCTAATCAAAAGCGATCGCGAAATTATCAATTTACTCAGGGCTTTGAACGGAGAATATATACCCAGTGGAGCATCGGGCGCACCGACTAGGGGTAGACCAGAAGTATTGCCCACGGGACGTAATTTTTATTCCGTAGATATTCGCGGTATTCCTACAGAAACCGCCTGGGAGGTAGGCAGTAATGCCGCCGAGGTATTAATTGAACGCTATACCCAAGAAAATGGTGAATATCCTCAATCCTTAGCTATCTCCATCTGGGGGACTTCCACCATGCGTACTGGAGGAGATGATATTGCTCAAGTGATGGCGTTGATGGGAGTTAGACCAGTGTGGGACGGAATTTCTCGTCGGGTAGTTGATTTTGAAGTCTTGCCAGCCTCGATTCTTAATCGTCCCCGCGTAGATGTAACGGTAAGGATATCTGGCTTTTTTCGCGATTCGTTCCCGAATATCATTAATCTCTTAAATAAAGTTACCCAGACTGTTGCCGACTTACCCGAAACGTCTGAGATTAATCCTTTAGCGAGCCACGTACAGCTAGAACAAGGACAATTACAGGCACAGGGAATAGATGCAGCAACAGCCAAACAAAGAGCTAGCTATCGCATCTTTGGTTCAAAGCCAGGGGCTTATGGTGCAGGAATGCAGGGTTTAATTGAAGCGCAAAACTGGCAAAGTGATGAAGATTTAGCCAGAGCTTATCTCAACTGGAGTTCCTATGCCTATGATAGTAGCGGCAAAGGCAATGCTGCCCCCGAATCATTCAAAAATCGTCTTCAGCAGCTACAGATCGTTCTCCATAATCAAGATAATCGCGAACACGACTTACTGGACTCCGATGATTACTATCAGTTTCAGGGAGGAATGACGGCAGCGGTACGAAGTCTGACGGGCAAAAATCCCGAGGTCTATTTCGGCGATAATTCCCAACCGAGTAACCCCAGAGTACGCAAGCTAACGGAAGAAATAGCTAGGGTATATCGATCGCGAGTAATCAATCCCAAATGGATTAAAGGAGTGATGCGCCACGGATATAAAGGTGCGTTTGAAATGGCTGCTACGGTAGATTATCTCTTTGCCTATGATGCTACTGCCAACTGCGTTGCCGACCACATGTACGAAGGAGTAGCTAAGGCATATATTTTTGACCGAGAGGTACAAGAGTTTGTGCAGGAGAAAAACCCCTGGGCTTTGCGGGATATGTCTGAGCGGCTTTTAGAAGCACACCAAAGAGGCTTGTGGCAAAACGTTGATGACCAAATGATTGACAATTTAAAGGCGATCGCCAATCAGTCCGAAGGTGCGATCGAAGACATTTAAAATAAATAGACTTTGGCAATTGCTGTGCCAATAAAATCAGCAATTTAATTGATAATTACCAACAACGATCGGGGAACTCTAAATTTAGTAGTTAAATCGATTTGGGTGCGACTCTTTTGGAGTAAAGAGATTAAGCGGCTAACAATCTTTCTGGGTCTTGAAACTTATGGGCATGATTGTGCTTAAATTCCTGCATTTTGTGGAATCGCCAATACTCGTCAAAGTCTCCACTGGACCTGAGCGCCCGAATCCTCAGCACCGCCTCCGCCCGGTCCAGCCGCCAACGAGCGCCAGTAAGATCCATGCGATCATTGACCAAATGACGACAGGCACCCTCAATCACTCCGGTGGCGATGGGGTAGCCAAGGGACAAATACTGGTCATACTGAAGATATGGACGATATTTCAGCAGATAGTCGGCACATTTATCCGCCTTCTCTCGCTCTGATGAGGACAGATTTTGTAGGGTGGCGCTGCGTCTAATCCCAGCCGCCACATTACTGGCTTTGCCTTGGAGTATTCGCAATCCTCGCTCCATCACCCAGGCCTCGGCTGCCTCGCTCCCCGGCGCGAAAAAGCAAAACGCGGCCTTCCAGACGTATTCCAACACATGAACAAAATCCGTCCTCCGGTCGTCGTTCAAATCGGGGGACACTATACACCGAAGCCACCGTCGCCATCCGTTTTCGTTGCCGCTTTGGCCCCGGACTCAATCGAGTTGGTCGCGATTGGGTGGCTTTTTTGGCGGCCTTAGCGGTCGCCTCTCTGAGATCTTTGCTATGCATCACAATCCCTTTACCATCCGTGGTCACCACCAGTAAGTCGCTGGTTGATTCTGCTCCTTTCTGGGCCCGTTGGGCGTAAAAGTCTTCAAAGTCCTGGGCGACTTTCACACTGACCTCTTCACATTGACGCTTCCCAATCTCCCCTCCAGTTGTAAGTTTAACTTGCCGTCTTGCGGATATAAGGCGCTCACCTTAGGTGTTTGCGTGCTGTATCCCACTCGGGTCACCATTACCTCGCCAAACAGGGTTTCTAGTTGACGTTGCGTTTTCTTTCGGCGGTGGGGCCGTGCTTCTCCATCGGAACCCAATACACCTTTTTGGTACTCCTCTTGGGCGTAGCGCAGGTCAAGATGACCTTGGAATAACCGCCTCATCAGTTCTGTTCCGAACACGGTTATGTATGATTCTACCTCGCCATGCTCCCATACTTGAGCATCCTCTGCGCTCTAGCTGTTCACTAACTCGGCATACTGCTCATTGGCTAGCTTAAAGAAATCTTCTTCCAGGATAGACATAGTTGACTGGGGGAGATACTGCAGACATAGGAGATGATTTATCCCGATCTATCTATCAAAAAATGGATATGTCATTTCTCTTAATCTCTATAACCTAAAACAATCTCCCGAAAACTCTATCACACCGTTAAAAAACTTTACCTGAAAAGAGTTGCACCCATTGGCTTTTTACCGAATCTTATTCCTTCTACAACCTCTTTAAAAGAGATTTTGCATCTTGGTTGATTACTCAGGGGTTACGACGTTCCTTGAGAGTTGTAGATGGGTTTCTTCGTTCCGAGTATCCGTTGGTTAGAACCTTTAGGGTGTCACTATTCACCGAGACAAAATTAGTGTTGTGAATTAAAAAATAGAAATTCTAATTCAATTGATTTGTCTTTTGCCTTTTGGCTACAGCCTATCAGTCTGTTTGGCTGTTACTAAGTAACGGTGATTGTGTGTTTATCTGCTATTCCGAAGGGTATAAGTGTTGGAATTATTTGTTAAAAAAAATAATTCTATGTTTCCCTTAGTGCCTTTTGGCTACAGCTTGACAGTCTTTTTAGCTGTTTTAACATAACGGAATTTTAAGATACTTCGCTTTCGCTACCCATAGGTGTCATGCTTGCGGTGAACCAGATTAGACTTCTAGTTGGAACCGCTTTCATTCCCGCTTTACGGATTGATGACCAGTCTCTACCGTAGGGAAAGTGCTTTTACCCCCAACACCTGGGGAGAGAGACTTGAGTTTGTAAGGTGATTAGCCCTAATCCTTGTTACAGGAGTTCCCGCACTCTCACGGATATTCAGTTGTCATGTTTATGATGATGACCTGTTAGTTTTACTTAACATTTAATCTTCACATGCTAGTAGTCCCCGTACTTTTTAAGTACGTTTGTACTAAACGAATCGCACTTTAGCTTTGTTATTACAAGGCTATAAAGATAATCGAGATCGCCTTGATGCCCAGAAAAACAATACTTACTCGATGGAGGAATTTAATTTCTCTAATTTATCCCAGGCAGCAACTTATGCTAGACGGGGTAGCAATAGCGCGGTATTAACCAAGGTTGAATATTACTGTCATCATCCGCTTTTACAAGACGGGAATGTTCTCGTAGATATGCCAGGTATCGATGCACCTGTAAAGAAAGATGCCGAACTTACCTATAGTAAAATCGAACATCCCGATACTTCGGCAGTAATTTGTGTGCTTAAACCTGCCTCGGCAGGAGAAATGACCTCAGAAGAAACCGAATTGATGGAAAAGATGAAGTCTAATCTGGGCATACGCGATCGCGTATTTTACGTCTTTAATCGCATCGACCAAACTTGGTACAACGGACAATTAAGACAGCGTTTAGATAGTTTAATTGAAACTCAGTTTAGAGATAGTCAACGGGTATATAAAACCAGTGGCTTACTAGGATTTTATGGCAGTCAGGTTAAATCTACCAATAGCAGCGATCGCTTTGGCTTAGATTCTCTCTTTACTGAAAGCGTTAAAGGAGTTGGCGGTACTGAAGAAACGCCGCAGTTTGTTAGTGAATTTAATAACTACTGTGCCAACTCAGGTAAACTTACTCGCACTAACTTTCGAGTATCCGTTAATGGCTACGAAACACCGAACGAAAACTACACTCGTATTCTCAGTGAATTTGGCACACCGCTAATCGAACAATTGATTACAGACAATTGATCGGCAATTTTTGTCAGCGTTTGCGCGATCGCTTTAAACAACAAGACTATTATCGGGCATTAGATCGCCTATTGGGAGAAGATACTGGTATTCAAGCAGAATTAAAAGAATTAGAAACAAAACTAATTCATGCCCTAGTTAGTGAAGCCAAAACCGAATGCGATCGATATGTCCGAGAAAGTCCACGTTTTTACGATGAAGGAACGTTTTCTATCTATCAATTCCGTCAGACGTTACAGCAAACTTCTCAAGGTTATGACTGTGCCAGTATGGTTGAAGCCGAACCTGCTATTCGTCAGTTATTAAAGCTAGATTTTGAACCAAAAGTTTCGACAACCATTCGCCGTAATTTCCGTCAAACAATCAATCAAACTATTAAGACTCACCTGTTACCAATGGCAGAACAACAGTCAGAGAAAATATTGCAGTATTATCCTCAAGCAAGAGCATTTTTAGAACAAACTTTAGAACAGGAAGCTATTACTAAAATTGCTTTAAATCAAAAATTGCAGTTAGAAGTAAAAGAGAAAATAGAACAGTATAACCAGTCAGTAAATGGCTTAAATGAATGCTTGCGATCGCTTCAATTATCCGAACATCAATTACCAGTTATTGATCGACAAATGGTTGTTAATATTGAACTAAATGAAGACTCGATTGAACGTGAAGGCACATCTTATAAGCATTCTCTGGATGATATTCGTCAAACATAAAGTAGATAATCTTAATTAAAATTCAAGAATAAAAATGACACAATCAAACATTGATTTGAAGCCAAATGAATATTTAAGTAGCTGCAATAATAGAGACATTATTTCTTTTGATTCTAGAGATCCTACATACATTAATAAATTCTTCTCACTCGTAACCTCAGCATTTCAGAATCATATTATTCACAGTATTAGTAATTCAATTACTCAAAAGTTAGCAAACAAAAGCGATGCAAAACTATGGTTTGAGAATGGCGAAAAATGTGAAGTCTTGCAAGCTGGCTCTTCAGGTTGGCATAAAGGCAAAATGAAATTGAAGGTGACTCTAGTCAATTTGTTCCCGATCAATTTGAACATAAATCGCCTCTTGATGATGTTCGTCAAGAGTTTAATCAAAGTAATTTATAACTTCAAGGGAATAATCATGAGTAAAGATTTAGAAATTTTAAACAATGATGATGTAATTGCTATTTCTCAAGACTTCAAAGGAAGATTTGAGGCTGGAAACACTCTGAAAATTAAACAGTTACTCGAAGAATACAAACAATACATTCATAATAGCAATGTCTCAAGTTGGAATGGAAATATTTTTAAGGAACATATTAAATGTGAAGTGCTAAGTCAAGATGGCAAATATAAAGGATGGAGAAAAGGAAAAATTAAATTTGTAGTTCAGTTTGAACCTGAAGAAGCAGAAATTAATAACAGTCCAAATTCTTTGGATGACATTCGCCAGCAAATAGACACTGCCAACTAAGAGTACAAATAGGAGGTAATTAATAATGGAAGAAGGAAATAAATTTATCGATGGCGATGAAGTAATCTCAATTGATAATAGAGAAGATAATGTTTTAATTAATCATCATACTTATAAAGCTGAAGAGTTTTTACAAAGATTAGGAGAACATATTGATCGCAATAAGAAAGAAAAATGGATTGATGAAGGAGTGCCTTGTAAAGTGTTATCTCCGAATCAACAATGACAAACAGGCAAAAAAAGATCTGTTTACAGTTCATTCCCGATGAACCAGAAGAAGTAAAGACTGATAATGTTCAAGAAAACAGCAACTCTTTAGATGACATCCGCCAGAGTATTTCCTAAATCATGTCTAAGACACCGCGAGTTAATCTTCCTGAGTCAGTTAGAAAATATGTGTTGCAGCGGAACAATTATCAGTGTCAAAGCTGCGGTAAAAAAAATACAGAAACTCAATTGAACATCGATCATATTATCCCTTTGGCTAACGGAGGAAGTAATGACATTAGCAACTTGCAAGCGTTGTGCAGCCGATGTAATCAGAAGAAAAAGCATCATTTTGATTCTCGTTTTCAACGTTTTTTCGACCAGTAAAAAATTGTGGTAGCCCTGTAGAAATACTAATTTAATAGGCTGCTAAGATTGTTGGAAACATATCAAAGTAGGCTATGGCAGAATGTTGAGATCTAAATGATAGATAGTTTAAAAGCGATCGCCAATTACTAAGAAAATGCGATCGCAAAAATATGATTGACAGACTGCTACATTTCTCTTTCGGCTAATTCCATCCAGCGCTCCGTATTAGTATCAATTTCCTCATTCAACGATGCCAATTTAGCTGATAATTCCTGCACCAGATTAAAATCACTACAGTTGATTGCCAGATCGTTTTCTAGCTTTTCTTTGGTCGTTTCTAACTGAGCAATTTTTGCTTCTAGCTTTTCGTATTCGCGCCTTTCAAAGTTTGACAAAGATTTAGACTTTTTGTCATTAGATTTGCTGTTGCTAGTCTCCTTCGGCTTACTTTCAGTGGGCTTTGACTGAGCCTGTTTAGCTTCTTTATCGGCTTTCTGCTTATGTTCTAAATACACTGAATAGTTACCAGGATATAAACTCACTAGACCTGGTGGTTCAATCGCCAAGATAAATTCTACCGTGCGATCTAAGAAATAGCGATCGTGAGAAACGACAATTACACAACCGTTAAAGTTCTCTAAATAGTCTTCCAGGATAGTTAAAGTCTGCACGTCTAAATCGTTGGTAGGCTCATCTAAAATCAAGACATTCGGGGCATCCATTAATACCTGTAGCAAGAATAGACGGCGTTTTTCCCCTCCAGAAAGCTTGTGTATCGGTGCATATTGTTGATCGGGCGGAAAGAGAAATTTCTCTAGCATCTGGGAAGCGGTAATTTTAGTGCCATCGGCAGTAGTAACTACTTCTGCCACCTCTTTGATGTATTCGATTACCCGTTGATTTTCGTCTAAAGCAGACAAAATATTATCCGAATGCTGATCGAAATAACCAATGTGAATTGTCTGTCCGATATCCACCTTACCCTGATCTGGTTCGATACGTCCTGTAATAATATTCACCAGAGTTGATTTACCCGCACCATTGCCGCCGATAATGCCAATGCGATCGCGCGGCGTAAATTCGTAGCTAAAATCTTTAAATAGAGTGCGTCCACCAAAAGATTTGGTGATATTTTCTAGCTCGATTACCTTTTTGCCGATGCGTCTCCCTGGGGTATCGATATCCACCTGAGACTGCGCCTGTTTAAATTCAATGTCCTGCATATCACCGATCCGATCTATGCGCGCTTTTTGCTTGGTGCTACGGGCTTTAGGACCTTTTTTGAGCCATTCAAGTTCTTTGCGCAAAACTCCCTGAAGCTTACGCTGACTGCTGGCAGCAGAGTCTTCTTGCTGGGCTTTTTTCTCTAAGTAGTAGGAATAATTACCAGAATAAGTATAAAGATCGGCGCGATCGATTTCCAGAATACGGTTAGTCACATTATCCAGAAAATAGCGATCGTGAGTAATTAGTAAGATCGCCCCCGCAAAGCGATCGAGATATTCCTGTAACCATTCCACCGACTCGGCATCTAGATGGTTAGTCGGCTCATCCATCATCAACAGATCTGGCTCATTGAGCAAGGCAGCAGCCAAGGCGATACGCTTACGATATCCGCCAGAGAGATCCTTGACTTTAGCATCAAAGTCTTCAATCCCCAGCTTGGTCAAAACAATCTTTGCTTTTGTTTCCAAGTCCCAGGCATTAAGGGACTCCATTTTCTCTGACACCGTTGCCAAACGAGACATTAAAGCATCCAAATCGCTACCTTGAGCCTGAGCTATCCTATGGGACAAATCTTCATACTCCCGCACCAACTGCATCTGCTCGCCACTATCAGCAAATACCTGGTCAATTACGCTCAAACTCTCATCGATTTCAGGCTGTTGGGGGAGATAGATCACTCTCGCACCAGACTTAAGCAAACGTTGACCGCCATCGGTCGGTTCAATCCCCGCGATCATCTTGAGTAAAGTAGACTTCCCAGAGCCATTAACCCCAATCAATCCAACCTTATCATTAGGTTCAATACTAAAGCTAGCATCCCGCAATATTTCTTTGATACCAAAATCTTTTTTTATATTTTGTAGAGTTAAAATGCTCATTTATGTGAATTTATAGTGGGATAGTTGGCGAATAAGATTGAGAATTAAAACTAAAACTATGCTTTGTATTGGACATCGAGGGGCAATGGGACATGAACCTGAGAATACTTTGTTATCCATTAGAAAGGCGATCGCTTTAGGGGTTGATGGAATAGAAATTGATGTTTACAATGTTGAAGATCAATTAGTAGTAATTCACGATCGCGATCTGGCTCGGACTACCAATGGCACTGGCTATCTAGAAGAACGGAGTTTTGCCTATTTGCGATCGCTAGATGCGGGCAAAGGCGAGCAAATACCAACATTGCCAGAAGTTTTTCAAACCGTAAATCGTCAAGCTACCATCAACATTGAATTAAAAGGCAGTAATACCGCTAAGTTAGTAATCCAACTGATTCTAGACTATCTCAAACAAGGTTGGTCTTACGCCGATTTTATCGTTTCCTCCTTCAACCATTATGAATTAAATCAGGTCAAGGTCATAGCGCCTGAGATCAAAACGGGAATGCTAATATATGGTCTGCCCTGGGAATATTTACCCTCTGCTCAAAAATTACAGGCGAATCTAGTTATTTCGAGTTTGGATTATACTACCTCAGAACTTGTCGAATCTGTTCATCAGCAAGGTTTAGGGGTATGGGTATACACCGTCAATCAGCCTAACGATATTGTTCTGATGAGAACATTAGGAGTTGATGCTATATTTACTAACTATCCTGAAAGAGTCATCTCTAATTAAATATTCAAATATTAATGAATCGCGAACTCCCGACTCGCTGGATCTATCTTACAGTAAGCTTTTTTTTGTTAATTTTTTCTGGCTATGTTTTGCAACGGGAGTTAGCTCATTATAGCCTCGACGATATTTTTAGTGGTATTGCCCAAATCAGCGATCGCCAGCTAGTCTACGGGGTAAGCTTTGCTTGCTTCGATTATTTAGTAATTAGTACCTACGATCTAATTGCTTTTCGCCAGCTCAATCACTATTTGGCTCCAAAACGGATTTTATTCACTACCTTTATTACCTATGCAGTCAGCAATACTACAGGATTCACCCTGCTAATCGGCGGTGCAATTCGTTACCGTTTTTATTCTCTTTGGGGTGTCCCAGCCAGGGTAATTGCAAGAATAACTGCTTTTGGCAATCTTACTTTTTGGTTAGGCTTGTTTACCCTCAGCGGGATCGCTTTTATAGTTAATCCTCTGGAATTACCAAACTCATTAAATCTTCCCAGCACAACGATGCAGTATTTGGGAATTATTGCCTTGGTGTTAGTAGGAATATATCTTTATCTTTGTTGGCAACGAAAAAGCTTGAGAATCAAAGACAGAATTTTCCGTTTCCCCAAGCCAGCTACTTTTATGTCCCAAATTGCCGTTTTTTGCCTTGATTGGGCATTTGCTGCCGCAGTTTTATATTGTCTAATTCCCGACTATCCTCATAAGTCTTATCTAGAGTTCTTTAGCATCTATCTATTGGGAATGGCAGTTTCAATTCTGAGCAATGTTCCAGGAGGAATTGGCGTATTCGAGACAATTATGGTGTTTGTTTTGTCTGACAGTATATTTACTCCAGATGTCTTAAGTTCTCTTTTGATTTATCGCTTAATTCGTTTTTTAATTCCTTTCGCGATCGCGCTGATTTTAATTGTCTGTTTTGAATTTAAACAAAGATGGCGATCTTCCCAAAAATAGAGGGCTGCGCTCCGGCACCATCTGGATCGAATAAAACCTCAAGGCTATTTTGCCCAGACGAAACAACCGTAATGTAACCATCACCAAAAGGATCTGAACCTTCATACCCTGAGAGAATTAATAATTCCGAGAGGTCAAGGCGATCGCTACCCACTTCAAAGTCTACAATGCGATCGCCATTGACCTGAAGACTATCATGACCCAGGTGCCAAAAATCAGTTGACCAGATAGCGTAGTCTTGATCGTAGCTATCGCCGTATATCTGACCCTCTTCATAGATCATATTCAGGTCGGAATAGTCTGGAGCTAACTGGACATCATCTCTCTCTAGGGCTATTTCTGACTGAACTTCTCGAATAATCGCTGCCCCTTGACCCATCGCCTCGATTGCTGATTCTGATAAGCCTCGATTAGCCGCGCCTTCTGCTTGGACACGACCTGTCGGTACCAGATAAAACGTTACAATTGTTTGCCGAGAAACTAAAGCTCGCAAGGTAACTACTTGCAGCAACAATGGAACTGTTTGATAGCATCTAAGCTAGTCTAAAATATAGTGTATTTTACTAATGATACAGAAAAGAACTCAATTTAGTCGCTTAAAGAGCGAATCAAATTATTCACTGAAAGTATTCAGGTTCATTGCCTGGTTTCCATTTGATGTTGCAGCCAATACTAGGCTTTTGCTCAAAATCAATCTCTTGATCTTCAATTAGAGCATTGATCGCCTGGCGCAAATCCTTGCCCGTCACGGGGATACCATTACTTGGACGACTATCATCTAGTTGACCACGATAGGCTAATTTTTGCGACCCATCAAACAAAAAGAAATCTGGAGTACAAGCAGCAGTATAGGATTTACTGACTTCTTGGCTTGCGTCGTAACATACAGGGAAGTTAAAGCTTAACTCTTGAGCCATCTGCTTGAGCTTTTCAGGGGAATCATCGGGATAGTTATTAATATCATTGGCGCTAATTGCCACAATACCCAAAGAGCGATCGCTATAGTCATGACCTATTTTGGCTAGTTCATCCTGAACATGTTTGACAAAGGGACAATGTTGACAAAGAAAGATTAACAGCAAGGCTTTTTTATCAGCAAATGTAGCTAGTGAAATCCTTTTGCCAGATACCACATCAGGTAATTCAAACTGTGGTGCGGCAGTACCTAGAGCCAGCATAGTCGAGGCAGTCTTGACCATAATAAAATCCTATCAGTAAAATCCCATCAGAAATTATCTTAAAGCAAAAACTAGACTAATTATTGGGCGGCGATCGCCTAGAATTTACAACTAGCGCAAGAGATAGGAATCCTCGCCGTTGAATGTTGAATAACGTCAGAGAAAAGATTTAAAACGATAAAATAATAAGTAATCGTTACTGTCTCTATGGTAAATAATGACTCCTAACCCTCAAATTCTTAAGTCAGTCGAACAGCTAGGTTATCGCGTCACCGTTGGGGATGTGGCAGCACAAGCTGGGTTAGAACTAAATTTTGCTCAACAAGGTTTATTGACTTTGGCAAGCGAGGCTGGGGGACATCTTCAGGTAGCAGAATCAGGAGACGTAGTTTATTTATTTCCCAAAAACTTTCGCTCCATCTTACGGAATAAATATTGGCAATTACGCTGGCAACAAACCTGGTCAAAAATCTGGCGGGTTCTCTTTTATATAATTCGGATTTCCTTTGGAATTGTCTTAATTGCTTCAATCCTGCTAATGTTGGTGGCAATTATTGCAATTATCATTGCCATGAATTCTGCCAATGATGATAGAGAAGGTGGTGGTAATCGCAATGGTTACGGAGGCGGTTTTGGCGGAGGATTTTTTATGCCTCGCTTCTGGATTGGCGATATCTTTTGGTGGTTCGATCCTGGCTACAATCGTCGTCGTCGTCAGCGCAGAAGACAAGCACCAGATAACTATCAGATGAATTTCCTGGAGTCCGTCTTTTCCTTCCTGTTTGGTGATGGCAATCCTAACGCGGATTTAGCAGAACATCGTTGGCAGGCGATCGCCGAAGTAATTCGCCGTAATCAAGGGGCTGTAGCGGGAGAACAGATTGCCCCTTATGTGGATGAAATGGATCGAGATGAAGATTATATGATTCCTGTACTGAGCCGCTTTAACGGTTATCCTGAAGTTTCGCCTCAAGGAGAAATTGTCTACTATTTTCCTGAACTTCAGGTAATGGCAAGTCGTAGGCAATCTGAACCGATTTCTACTGCGGGTTATCTGCAAGAAAAACTCTGGCGTTTTAGTGAGGCACAGGGTGGTCAGATTACCCTGGCTGCTGGCTTGGGAGTGTTGAATATTATTGCAGCTTTTGTTTTGGAATACCTTCAGAATTTCATTTTAGCAAATGGCATTGCTGTTGAGTTATGGTAAAGAAATAGTGGCATTTGCTGATTCATTATCCTGGTTTCTACTGGGTTATGGCGTACTGTATCTTGTGATTCCTTTGGTACGCTACTTCTGGATACAAGGGCGTAATCCCAAGCTAGTTAAACGCAATCAAGCCCGCGAACAAAGGGCGATCGCCCTTAATAAACCCGATTCGTCTCTACGTCAGAAACTAGCTTATGCCAGCCAGTTTGCTCAACAAAAAGTCATCGGTGACGGCGATATTACTTACACTACAGAAGACGATCTTCTAGATCAAAACATCATAAATGCCGATAAAGTCGATCGCGATTGGCAACGCAGGATTGATAGAGAATGAAAAATCTCTGAACTGTAGACACGATAAGAAAAAAGCTGATAGCTGATAGCTGATAGCTAAAAATAAATTAATGACGATCTTGCAAGCAAACTATCGATAATTATGAGTGGTAGGGTGGGCATGGCATCATTTTCCGCAAAAGCAAAGGAATAAGATAATGCCCACCAATTATTAAGCAACAAACCAGCAGTCACCAAGCAAAAACATGAGTAAAGTTAAACAAATATCAGGAAAAGCGATCGCCCTTGAGGGAAATGATATTGATACGGATCGAATTATTCCTGCCCGTTTTCTCCGTTGTGTCACCTTTGATGGTTTGGGAGAACATGCCTTTGAAGACGATCGCCTTCAAACAAATGGACAACATCCCTTTGACCAGCCTCAATATCAGAATGCAAGTATTTTAGTCGTTAACAATAACTTTGGCTGTGGTTCATCGCGCGAACACGCCCCCCAAGCTTTAGCCAAATGGGGTATTAAAGCGATCGTTGGTCAGAGTTTTGCTGAGATCTTTTTTGGTAACTGTGTAGCGATTGGTGTTCCCTGTGTAATTGCCTCTCCAGCAGAAGTGCGGCAGCTACAAACGTTAATTCAGTCTCGCCCTGAAACTGTTATTACAGTTAATCTCGATGCCATGACAGTTAACAGCATGGATTTAGCTATTCCCGTGCAGATGAATGAAGGTTCAAGACAAATGTTTGCGGAAGGAACCTGGGACAACTGTGGACAGTTAATTAGCAATACTGAAAGTATAAAAGCAACAGCAAATAAATTACCTTATGTTAATTGGCAGAGTGCATAGGACAATGAGCAATCACTTTTCAGGGACGTAGTGAACAATGAACAATGAACAGTTAGCTTCACTAAAAAGACAGGTAGGAATATTAACTATTCTTCGTCTAGGCTTATTCAACATGGGCTTAGGTTTGATGGCGGTACTTACCCTAGCTGTCTTGAATCGAGTGATGATTAGTGAACTTGGTATCCCTGCCACGATTACAGGCGGAATTTTAGCCACTTCCTTATTTGTCTCTCCTGCAAGAGTTTGGTTTGGACAATTGTCAGATAATAAACCGTTATTGGGCAAACATCGCACTAATTATGTCCTGTTGGGAACGGCTATTTTTGGTTTGGCGGTATTTTTGGCAGTGCAGGCTGTCTGGCAGTTGGGAGCAGTTGTTGAAGCAAACGAAGGTTGGCTATGGAATACTCAAACTATCGGCTGGAGTGCATTGTTATGTTTAATTATGGCAGTCTATGGTTTGGGAGTAAGCTGTAGTTCGACTCCTTTTACTGCCTTGCTGGTTGATATTACCGAAGAGTCAAAACGTTCCAAGCTAATTGCGATCGTTTGGTCGATGTTAATGCTGGGAATCGTTATTGGCGGGATAACTGGCAGCGTCGTCTTCAAAAAAATTGAGGTTGCAGGAATCACCGCAGGCAACATTCCCCCTGAGATATTACAGCCCCCGATTGATTCTGTTTTTAGCTTTGTTCCTTTTCTAGTTGTTGCGCTGGCTTTAATTGCCACCTGGGGAGTAGAGAAAAGATATTCTCGTTTTATTAATAATGCTCAAAATGACCGAGAAGATAGTATTACTCTAAGTCGAGCGATTAAAGTCTTAACCACCAGTCGACAAACTGGCATCTTTTTTGCTTTCTTATCGCTGCTCACTATTGGCTTATTTATGCAAGAAGCAGTGCTTGAACCCTATGGCGGGGAAGTATTCGGCATGAGTATCGGCGAAACTACCAAACTTAACTTTTTCTGGGGAATTGGTATTTTACTCGGCTACGGTATTACAGGGTTTGCGGTCATTCCATCCTTGGGTAAAAAGCGATCGACCAAAATTGGTTGCATCTCAGTGGCATTTTGCTTTGGTTTGATTATTCTGGCAGGTTTTACTCAACAACCAGAAGTACTGCAAATAGCCATGATCTTATTTGGCATTACCGCAGGAATCGCTACCGTTGGCGGAATTAGCTTAATGTTAGATCTTACTGCGGCCAAAACAGCAGGGACGTTTATTGGTGCCTGGGGTTTAGCTCAAGCAATGTCCAGGGGATTAGCTACTGTGCTAGGGGGAGTAATTTTAGATATTGGGAAGAGTGTATTTGCTTCTACTCTATTATCTTACAGTTTAGTATTTATAAGCCAAATGATCGCTATGATTTTGGCGATCGCAATTTTAGATCGAGTTGATGTTCAAGAGTTTAAAGAAACCACGAGTAAAGCTCTTTCTACAGTAATGGAAGGGGACTTAGATGGATAATGAGGAATCAGAACCCAGAAGCGGTAGATATTCAAAACAGTGATGAACCATGATGCATGTTGACGAAAGGCGATACATGTAGCTCATTGGGGAATAAATTAGCCAAGAAAAAATCTAAGGTAGTCGATCTGATAAATCCTTGAAATACGGCAACTGTACCAAAGCGAACTCCCGTGGATCTTTGTTCGGCTAAGACTACTTCAATTTGAGCGCGATCGAGAATTGCAGCTTGTTGAAGATAATAACCCAAGGCATTTTTTTCAGGTTCAATTACGGCTTTTGTCCAGTCTTGAGCAAAGAAATCGGCAGTTTCGGGTTTGACAAGGTGTTTTTGTGCCAGAATCTCACCAATTCTTAATTCAGGATGCTGCATCTTATCCTGTAATGCCAATTCTATTTCAAAGGAAGAAACTAAATCTGCCTCCCGTAAAATTTCGCCAAGAGTTTTAGTTTGTATTGATAGTAGACGAATAATATCAGCACGAGATTCTGAGGTTAAACGATAAGATGCCATGAGAAAAACTTAGATTTTAAAATAATAAGTGTTGGAACTTTGAGATGATCGTCTTCAATAATTTTGGCATAGATCGAAGTAATATTCACTATTTATCTAACCTAAAAATTGTGATCTACAACATAGGTCATTGGTCTTAGATTACATATCATATAGATGCTACTAATACCGTGAAATAATGAAAGAGCGCCCAAATATAGTTGAAGAAATTCAAAGGGTAAAAACTATTACTCTTAATGTCAAGCGAGAAATAAAAACTCTAAAAGATCGAGTTCGTGCTTACAAAGGCTGGACAAAAAGATATCGCAAGCAACAACAAGAATTAAAACACACCAATCTAGTTATTTCTGAGCAAAGAGATCGGGCAGTTCAAGAGTTAGAGCTTAAACAGCAGCGATTGTTAGAGACTATCGAAGAAGCAAAGCAAGCGAAGCAATTACGAGATAAAGCTCTATCACAATTAGATGAAGTAATTGCTAAAATTGAACAGTATAAAAAGGTTTGTCAGCGTGCAAACCAAATAACTTATGCAGATAAAGTATATTTAATCAAAGAAGCAGAAAAGTTGTTTTTCGATGAGGAAATAATCACTGTAGATATTATTAATTTTGATAGTAAAACACAATCACAAATGCTTACCAGTCAGGCTGATATTGGTCGTAGTTTGTTAGACAGATAATCAATAGACAACTTATTTAAAATCATGGTATTAAATCAATTGAAGCAAATTAGAAATGAATTACAAAGCAGTGCCGATGCTTATGACACTGCTTTTAAAAATACAGCGCTGATAGCAGCAACAGAGTTAGTCGAGCAACAGAAGCAATTTAACAGCGAACAATCAAAGAACAAGCAATTTCAGAATAAAAAAGACGATTCATCTAGTCTTAAGGCAGTAATGAATAAACCATATTTCATTAATAAATATGGCAGCCTAAAAAATGCCAAGACAGCATATCAGAAGATATATTCCCAGCAAAAGTTCGGTCGTAGTTGGTCAGATTTTCTGGCGATAGTAAATGAGCTTCCTTTAACTTCGACTTCGACTGCAAGCTCAACACCAAAAACTTTGACCCTAGAATCAATAGACAAAAGAATTACCAACATAGAGAACTTCCTCATGAGTTTAGGATATCAGCCCTAGATCTTTATTACTGACGTACTGCGATCATTCACCTGTTTTCGAGAACCAATTATTTATTCAGTTCTAAATTTCACCGAATCAGCGTGGGATGGCAAACCTTCGGCTTGAGCTAGAATTTGAATCGTGCTAGACATCTTTTTCAAGGCTGTCGAAGAGTACTGAATTAAACTTGAGTGTTTCATAAAGGTCTCTACTCCTAACGCCGAAGCATAACGAGCAGCACCAGATGTCGGTAGGGTATGATTTGGTCCTGCTAAATAATCTCCCGTAGCTTCAGGAGTAGAATTACCGATAAAGATTGCTCCTGCATGGCGAATCTGTTCAATCAGATCCCAAGGTTCAGCTATCTCTAACTCTAAATGTTCTGGAGCAAACAGGTTGGATAGTTTTGCTGCCTCCGCCAAAGAATCGACTACAACTATTAGACCATAGTGAGCGATCGCTTTTTCAGTTAAAATTTTGCGTGGATGATCCTTTAGCTGCTGATTAACTTCCTGCTGTACCTGTTGCGCCAATTCGCTACTGGTGGTAATTAGAATAGCTGCCGCCATCGGATCGTGTTCTGCCTGAGCCAGTAAATCCGCAGCAACATAAACAGGATTAGCCTGTTCATCGGCAATTATCAATACTTCTGAAGGTCCTGCTAAAGAATCGATCCCAACAGTTCCATAAACCATTTTTTTGGCTAGAGTAACGTAGATATTTCCAGGTCCTGTAATTACGTCTACTTTGGGAATGGTTTCTGTGCCGTAAGCCAAGGCGCTAACTGCCTGCGCTCCCCCAACTCGGTAAATTTCTTCTACTCCAGCTTCCTGTGCCGCTACCAGTACCGCGGGATTGATGTTGCCGTCTTGCCCAGGAGGCGTAACCATAACAATGCGAGGAACTTGAGCCACTTTGGCGGGAATCGCGTTCATTAGCACGGTACTAGGATAAGCTGCTCTTCCCCCAGGAATATAAAGTCCTGCCTTATCAACAGGGGTATAGCGTTTGCCTAAGACTACATTATCCTCTTCAAACTGTACCCAAGACTTGGGGACTCGTTGGCGATGGAAAGCTTCGATTTTTTGACAAGCTACCTGAATAGCTCGCAGCAAATCTTTCGAGATTTGCTGATAGGCCGCGTCTAATTCCGAACCTCTGACTCTTAATTGATCCGCAGTATAAATCTGTCGATCGAACTTTTCAGTATATTCTAGTAAAGAGGAGTCACCATGTTTCCTGACATTGGCAACGATTTCTCTAACCAGAGTTTCCTTGGGCTGCATATCATCGCCGTTATTGCGATCGCCGATACGCTTTAATTCTGTTTGTGCCTCAGTTTGCCGATCAATTATTCGCAGCATCGAGATCCCCATATCCATCTAAGCTTTTACACAGAAGTGAGCTTTTACTGTGCAATCTATTATATAAATCTTTACAGCAAGAAAGCCACTATATTCCTAGCTTAACGTGAATCTATTGTCCATCGCTTTTTTCCTCATTGTGCCAGCACTAGTTGAATATTTCCCGCAGCGATCGGTAAACAAATACTGTAAGATACTGTACTCACTTGACATTTAGGAAAATTAGTTGCTAGACTGTAAAATCCAATTCTATATTTACTTTCGGAATTAACTTAGCAAAGCATAATTTCTGTTTAAAAAACTGTGGCAAACTCCAAATCGGCAATCAAACGCATCAGAACAGCAGAACGTAATCGCCTACGTAATAAAACGTATAAGTCTGCTCTGCGAACCATAACCAAGAAATATTTCAATGCAGTGGAAACCTATACAGCCGAACCCAATCCAGAGAACATGGAGATTGTAAATCAGGCTATGTCCGCAGCCTATAGCAAAATAGACAAGGCGGTTAAGCGGAAAGTGCTGCATCGCAACAATGGTGCTAGAAAGAAAGCTCGCATAGCTAGAATCTTGAAGAAAGCTACCGCTGCTTAAATAGTCCCCTTTGGTTTGAAACAAAAACCAAAACCTGTAAATTGCAAGCCCAAAAAAGTTTCAATTTTCAGAAATCGATTAATCTAATCAAGCAATACACCAGATATAAATGCAGTTAGTGGATACCCATGTTCACATCAACTTCGATGTTTTTCAAGGGAATTTAGATTCGTTAAAGCAACGATGGCAGGAAGCAGGTGTAGTTCATCTCGTACATTCATGCGTAGACCCAACAGAATTTCAGGGAATACAGTCCATTGCGGATCGTTTTCCTGAATTGTCATTTGCGATCGGGTTGCATCCCTTGGACGTTGAACAGTGGCAAGATAATACTGTGGTCGAAATAGAAAGTTTGGCAGCTTCCGATTGCCGAGTAGTTGCTATTGGGGAAACAGGGCTAGACTTTTATAAGGCGGATAACCAAGCAACACAAATTTTAGTTTTGCAGGAACAACTAAAAATAGCCCAAAAGCTCGATTTGCCAGTAATTATTCACTGTCGCAATGCCGCAGCAGAGTTGAGAGAGGTGTTAACTGATTTTTGGCAAAGTGATGGTGAAGTAAGGGGAGTGATGCACTGCTGGGGAGGAAACGAAATAGAAACTCGATGGTTTTTGGATTTAGGCTTCTACATCAGCTATAGCGGGATTGTCACCTTTAAAAACGCTAGCCAGGTCAAAGAATCTGCCAAAATCGTTCCAAGCGATCGCCTACTAATTGAAACAGACTGTCCATTTCTGGCTCCTGTGCCCTATAGAGGTAAAACCAATGAACCTTCCTATGTTCTGAAAGTAGCAGAGCAGCTAGCTTTACTACGCCAAACATCTTTAGAACAGATTGCCCAGCAAACCACAGCTAATGCTTGCCGTTTATTTGGCATTCAATTAACAAAATAATCATAAATATTTAAGCTTTCTCAAAACGCTAGTTTTTCCCATTTCCCAGGCAAATCAGTAAAACATAGTATTCAGAGCTATTATCATTCATGAGTAATTTGACTTATAATCTGCTACCAGACTTAATTGAAATTCAACGCTCTAGCTTCCGTTGGTTTTTGGAAGAGGGGCTAATTGAAGAACTCAACAGCTTCTCTCCCATTACTGACTATACGGGAAAGTTTGAGTTGCATTTCATGGGAGAAAACTATCGCCTCAAAGAACCAAAATACTCCATGGAAGAGGCAAAACGTCGCGATAGCACCTACAATGTTCAGGTATATGTTCCTACTCGCCTGATTGATAAAGAAAGTGGTGAAATCAAGGAAATGGAAGTTTTCGTAGGCGATCTTCCCCTCATGACCGATCGCGGAACCTTTATTATCAACGGCGCGGAGCGAGTCATCGTCAATCAAATTGTGCGATCGCCTGGAGTTTATTACAAGGCAGAAACTGATAAAAATGGTCGTCGTACCTATTCCGCTTCGCTCATTCCCAATCGCGGTGCCTGGTTAAAATTTGAAACCGACAAAAATGGTTTGGTCTGGGTCAGAATTGACAAGACTCGTAAACTTTCGGCTCAGGTATTATTAAAAGCGATCGGCTTAAGCGACAATGAGATTCTTGATGGTATTCGTCATGCTGATTTCTACCAAAAAACTTTAGATAAAGAAGGCAACCCCAGCGAAGAAGAGGCGTTGTTGGAACTGTATCGTAAGCTACGTCCTGGTGAACCGCCTACCGTCAGTGGAGGACAGCAGTTACTAGAGTCTCGTTTCTTTGACTCTAAACGTTACGATCTTGGGCGGGTTGGGCGCTACAAGCTAAACAAAAAGCTTCGTTTAACTGTTCCTGACACCACTAGAGTCCTCACAACTACCGATATTTTATCTGCGGTAGCATACCTAATTAACCTAGAGTTTGATGGCGGAAGTACAGATGATATCGATCATTTAGGAAATCGTCGGGTACGCTCAGTCGGGGAACTATTGCAGAACCAAGTACGTGTAGGCTTAAACCGTCTGGAGAGAATAATTCGCGAACGGATGACCGTAAGTGAAGCAAATAGCCTAACACCCGCCGCACTGGTAAACCCCAAACCTCTTGTAGCAGCGATCAAAGAATTCTTTGGTTCATCCCAACTATCTCAGTTTATGGATCAAACCAATCCTTTGGCTGAGTTAACCCACAAACGCCGTCTATCTGCATTAGGACCTGGTGGTCTGACCAGAGAAAGAGCTGGTTTTGCTGTGCGGGATATTCATCCGACTCAGTATGGTCGTATATGTCCTGTAGAAACTCCTGAAGGACCTAACGCTGGTTTGATTGGTTCTCTGGCAACCTATGCGCGAGTCAACCCCTATGGCTTTATCGCTACTCCCTATTATCGAGTGGAAAGTGGTCGAGTATTAAAAAATGAGGAAGTTGTCTATCTTACTGCTGATGAAGAAGATGACATGAGAGTAGCTCCTGGAGACGTAGCAACTGACGATGATGGTTACATCCTGGGTGAAACCATCGCCATTCGCTATCGTCAGGAATTCTCGACCTGCGATCCTGAGGAAGTAGATTATGTGGCAATTTCTCCCGTACAAATTGTCTCTGTAGCGACCAGCTTAATTCCCTTCCTCGAACACGATGATGCTAACCGCGCCCTGATGGGTTCTAATATGCAGCGCCAGGCAGTGCCTTTGTTACGCCCAGAACGACCTTTGGTGGGTACTGGACTGGAGGCACAGGCTGCCCGTGATTCAGGAATGGTAGTCGTGTCTCGGACTCATGGGATTGTTACCTATGTTGATGCAGAAGTGGTTAGAGTTCGAGTCGAAGAAGGCAACAATGGTTTATATGCCCCCGAGCCTGGGGAAGAAATAACCTACAAACTGCAAAAATATCAACGTTCTAACCAAGACACCTGTTTAAATCAACGCCCCCTTGTCTACGCTGGGGAAGATGTAGTTCCAGGTCAGGTATTAGCTGACGGTTCATCAACCGAAGGAGGTGAATTAGCTCTAGGTCAAAATGTTCTAATCGCTTACATGCCTTGGGAAGGTTATAACTACGAAGATGCGATCTTGATTAGCGAACGTCTTGTCTATGATGATGTTTATACCAGTATTCACGTCGAGAAATTTGAAATTGAAGCAAGACAAACCAAACTAGGACCTGAAGAAATTACTCGCGAAATTCCTAACGTGGGGGAAGACGCTCTGCGTAACTTAGATGAGCGAGGCATAATTCATATTGGCGCGTGGGTAGAAGCAGGAGAAATCTTGGTAGGCAAGGTAACACCTAAAGGTGAATCAGACCAGCCTCCAGAAGAAAAACTTCTCAGAGCAATCTTTGGTGAAAAAGCCAGAGACGTGAGGGATAACTCCTTGAGAGTTCCTAACGGTGAAAAAGGTCGGGTAGTTGATGTCCGCGTCTTTACTAGAGAACAGGGTGACGAACTGCCACCTGGTGCGAATATGGTCGTGCGAATTTACGTAGCTCAAAAACGTAAGATTCAGGTAGGAGATAAAATGGCAGGTCGCCACGGTAACAAAGGAATTATCTCGCGCATCTTACCCATTGAAGATATGCCTTATCTACCAGACGGTACGCCGATTGATATTGCCTTAAATCCCCTGGGTGTTCCTTCGCGGATGAATGTGGGACAGGTATTTGAATGTCTTTTGGGCTGGGCTGGAGAAAACTTAGCCACCCGTTTTAAGATGATGCCTTTCGATGAAATGTACGGCAAAGAAGCATCCAGAGAAACTGTTCATGGCAAGATCCAAGATGCTGCTAAAAAACCAGGTAAATCTTGGGTTTATGACGAAGATAACCCAGGCAAGATTCAAGTTTTTGATGGACGTACTGGAGAGAAATTTGCTCGTCCTGTGACCATAGGCAAGGCATATATGCTTAAGCTGGTTCACTTGGTAGATGATAAGATTCATGCTCGTTCTACTGGACCTTATTCTCTGGTAACACAACAGCCATTAGGCGGAAAAGCACAGCAGGGTGGACAACGTTTTGGAGAGATGGAGGTATGGGCATTGGAAGCATATGGTGCAGCATATACTCTCCAAGAATTATTAACGGTTAAGTCTGATGATATGCAGGGACGTAATGAAGCTCTTAACTCAATTGTCAAAGGTAAGCCAATTCCCCGACCTGGTACTCCAGAATCCTTCAAAGTATTGATGCGTGAGCTACAGTCTTTGGGCTTGGATATAGCAGTGCATAAGCTGGAATCACTAGATGATGGCAGCACCCGTGATGTGGAAGTAGATTTAATGGCTGATACTCCCCGCCGTACTCCCAACCGCCCCACCTACGAGTCATTACAAAGAGAGGAAACAACTGAAGAAGTCTAGTGAAGCATGAGCGGTGAGACCCTGCGTCCCATCTAAGTGGGATGATTTCGCCGAAAGGCGTTTGCCCTCGAATGAGGGTAAGGGAATGCTCCCTAAGAAGGGATGAGGGATGAGGATTGTGCTTCTCATGCTTTCATTTCTGGTCAAGAAATATTAATTCCTAAACCTCAATTTCTAAATTCTAACTAATAATGAGAAACCAGATAGAACAAAGATTTGATTACGTCAAAATCGGTATTGCCTCTCCTGAGAGGATTCGCCAGTGGGGGGAAAGAACTTTACCCAATGGTCAGTTAGTTGGTGAGGTGACAAAACCTGAAACAATTAACTATCGTACTCTCAAGCCAGAAATGGACGGGTTGTTTTGTGAGCGCATTTTTGGACCTGCCAAGGATTGGGAATGTCACTGTGGCAAATACAAGCGTGTACGTCATCGTGGTATTGTTTGCGAACGTTGCGGTGTTGAGGTAACCGAATCGCGAGTGCGTCGCCATCGTATGGGCTATATTAAACTGGCGGCTCCCGTAACTCATGTTTGGTATCTTAAGGGGATTCCTAGTTATTTGAGTATCTTATTAGATATGCCCCTGCGAGATGTAGAGCAGGTGGTTTACTTTAATGCCTATGTGGTTCTCGATCCTGGTAATGCAGGGAATCTTTCGGCAAAACAGCTGTTGACCGAAGATCAGTGGATTGAGATTGAAGA
Organism: uncultured cyanobacterium; assembly: GCA_963724445.1. Classification (GTDB taxonomy): domain Bacteria; phylum Cyanobacteriota; class Cyanobacteriia; order Cyanobacteriales; family Xenococcaceae; genus Waterburya. The sequence continues at coordinate 37,207 of CAVRWR010000162.1, forward strand.
TCAACTTTATAGCGAAGATTCTGAACTAGTTGGAGTGGAAGTTGGTATTGGTGCAGAAGCAGTACAAAGGCTTTTAGAAGAAGTTGCTTTAGAAGAAGAAGCAGAGAAACTGCGAGAGCAAATTGCCGATGCCAAGGGTCAGAAAAGAGCTAAGTTGATCAAGCGTCTGCGGGTGATTGATAACTTTGTAGCTACAGGTTCTCGTCCAGAATGGATGGTATTAAACGCTATTCCCGTAATTCCTCCAGATTTGCGTCCGATGGTGCAGCTAGACGGTGGTCGCTTTGCTACTTCTGACCTGAATGATCTTTATCGTCGTGTCATTAACCGTAATAACCGTTTAGCCAGGCTACAAGAAATTCTTGCTCCAGAAATCATTGTCCGTAACGAAAAACGGATGCTGCAAGAAGCAGTCGATGCTCTGATTGATAATGGTCGTCGGGGTCGTACCGTAGTGGGGGCAAATAATCGTCCCCTCAAGTCTCTGTCGGACATTATTGAAGGAAAACAGGGGCGTTTTCGTCAGAACTTACTGGGTAAACGGGTTGACTATTCTGGACGTTCGGTAATTGTAGTTGGACCCAAACTAAAGATTTATCAGTGTGGCTTGCCCAGAGAAATGGCGATCGAACTATTTCAACCCTTTGTGATTCATCGTTTGATCAACAGCGGCATGGTGAACAATATCAAAGCAGCGAAAAAGCTGATTCAGCGCAATGATCCTAGCGTTTACGAAGTTTTAAAAGAAGTAATTGCGGGACATCCTGTAATGCTTAATCGCGCACCTACTCTACACCGTTTGGGAATCCAGGCATTTGAACCAATTCTGGTGGAAGGTAGAGCAATTCAGCTTCATCCTTTGGTTTGTCCCGCTTTTAACGCTGACTTTGATGGCGATCAAATGGCGGTTCACGTACCTCTATCTCTTGAAGCTCAGGCAGAAGCTAGATTGTTGATGTTAGCCTGTCACAATATTTTGTCTCCTGCAACGGGAAGACCAATTGTAGCTCCATCTCAGGATATGGTTCTAGGCTGCTATTATCTAACAGCAGAAGATCCTAAGGCAGTTAGAGGTAAAGATCGTCGTTTTGGTAATTTAGACGATGCGATTAAAGCCTATGAACAAGGACAGATCGATCTTCATGCCCATGTATGGTTGAGATATGAAGGAGAGGTGGTAACGGAAGAGCCAGATACTGAAGTTGTGGAATCAGAGGACTTAGGTGACGGCAGCAAGATTGAATATTACCGTCAAAGATTTGTCAGAAGATCTGCCGATGGAGAGCCGATTTCTCAATACATTGATACTACCGTGGGTCGCATAATTTACAACAAAACTGTGCAGGAAGCTTTAACTACCATGGAGTAGCGCAAACATCAGCCTTGAATTAAACAGTCTTAATAGTTAGAAACTAAAAAAAATCAGACATGAAATTTTATAATCACATTGTTGATAAAGGTCGTCTCAAAAAGTTGATGGCTTTAGCTTTTACCGAATATGGCTCGGCTCATAGTGCCACGGTGGCTGATTCGCTCAAGGAGTTGGGATTTCGCTATGCTACGGTGGCTGGTGTTTCCATCAGCGTTGACGATTTGAAGGTGCCGCCAATCAAGGCAGAACTTTTAGAAGCAGCTGAAGTGGAAATTAGAGAAACAGAAGAGCGGTATGCACGGGGAGAAATTACTGAGGTTGAACGTTTTCAGAAAGTAATTGATACTTGGAACAGTACTTCAGAAAATCTTAAAGACGAGGTGGTCAATAATTTCCGTGCTACCGACCCGCTTAATTCTGTTTATATGATGGCGTTTAGTGGCGCGCGGGGTAACTTATCTCAGGTGCGTCAGCTAGTGGGGATGCGGGGCTTGATGGCAGATCCTCAAGGGGAGATTATCGATCTGCCAATTAAAACGAACTTTCGTGAGGGACTTACTGTAACCGAATACATTATCTCTTCCTACGGGGCTCGCAAAGGTTTGGTCGATACCGCCCTGAGAACGGCAGACTCGGGCTACTTGACTCGTCGTTTAGTGGATGTTTCCCAGGATGTAATTGTCAGGGAAATAGATTGCGGTACAGAAAGAGGTATCAGTCTCCGTGCCATGATGGATGGCGATCGCACTTTAATTCCCTTATCAGATCGTCTTTTGGGTCGAGTCCTAGCAAGAGATGCTGTCGATCCCAAGACAAAAGAAACAATTGCCACCCGCAATCAGCCCATGGATCATGATTTAGCACAAGAAATTGGCGATCGCGTTGAAGAGGTAATGGTACGTTCTCCTCTTACCTGTGAAGCCGCTCGTTCTGTCTGTCAACATTGTTATGGCTGGAGTTTGGCTCATGGTCATATGGTTGATATGGGAGAAGCCGTGGGAATTATTGCCGCTCAGTCTATTGGGGAGCCTGGTACTCAGCTAACAATGCGAACCTTCCACACGGGTGGTGTGTTTACTGGAGAAGTTGCTCGACAAATTAGAGCGAAAACTGACGGTAAAGTTGAGTTTGGTGAGGGCTTAAGCACTCGTGCCATCCGTACTCGTCATGGCGACGAAAGAAATCAGGTAGAGACAATTGGCGACATCAAGCTAGTTCCTAAAAAAGGGAAAACCGTTAATACGGCATTGACTGCGGGTTCTTTAATCTACGTTAAAGATGGCGAAGAGGTTGTAAAAGGTCAGCTATTGGTGGAAGTAGCCATGGCTAAAATGCAAAAATCGACCGAGAAAGCTGCCAAAGACGTTACTTCTGATTTAGCAGGAGAAATTGTCTTTGCGGATCTAATTCCTGAAGATAAAAAAGACCGTCAGGGTAATACTACCCGCATCGCCCAAAGATCTGGATTGCTATGGGTATTATCTGGAGAAGTATACAATCTTCTTCCTGGTGCTGAAGCTTCAGTCAAAAATGGTGACAAAGTCAAACCTGGAGATATTCTGGCGCAAACTAGGCTAACTGCTGCTAATGGTGGAGTAGTCCGAATGATTACAGACAGTCGCGAGATAGAGATTGTGACCGCTTCGGTATCTCTAGACCAGGCAACGGTCAAAGTTGAAAGTGATGGTGGACGTGAGCAATATATCATCTATACTGCTGACGATCGCAAATTTTTGCTGAAAGCTGCTCCTGGAACCAAGGTGCAGAACAAGCAAGTTGTCGCCGAACTAATTGACGATTTTTATAAGACCGAAACTGGAGGAATCATCAAATATGGTGGTATAACAGTTGGCAAAGGCAATCGTAAACAGGGCTATGAAGTAGAAGAAGGCGGAACACTGCTTTGGATTCCTGAAGAAAGCCATGAGGTTAACAAAGATATCTCCTTGCTCATCGTAGAAGATGGAGAATATGTTGAAGCAGGTGCAGAAGTTGTTAAGGATGTTTTCTGTCAGTCTTCAGGGATTGCCGAAGTTGTTCAGAAAAACGATATTCTCCGAGAAATTATCATCAAACCAGGTGAAATTCATCAGATAGACGATCCCCAAAATGAATGGCATGAAAAGCTAATTCAGCCTGGGATAGAGGTATTACCAGGAGTTGTGACCAAAGAGCTGAGATATGGTGAAGTAATTGAAACTACTGAAGGAACAGCTTTAATCCTGCGTCCTGTCAAAGAATTTACCGTTGCAGACCAGCCTTCAATACCTTCTCAAGCATCAACTAACCAGGATGATGGTCGTCAGATTGAGTTACGCTCAGTCCAAAGAATCTTCTACAAAGATGGAGAAAGAGTCAAATCTGTTAGCAGTCTATCTTTACTAAGTACTCAATTGGTTTTAGAAATTGAGACTACAGAGTCAAGTGATATTATTGCTAACCTCAGTGCGGATATCGAGCTTCAGCCAGATGAAAATAATCCAGATACCATGAGACTTCAGATGGTAATTCTAGAATCTCTCGTTTTAAGGAGGGATACTGATGTCGATCCCCATAGTGGCGAAATTCAAACAAGAGTCCTTGTCGAAGACGGTGAAGAAATTGCCAAAGGAGCAACGATCGCCCGCACAGAAATTCTCTGTAAATCTGCTGGAGAAGTTCAAGGTATCAAAGAAGGTTCTGAAGCTATTCGTCGGATTTTAATTGTACGGGACAGCGATTTGGTGACTCATGAATTTGATCTTCCTCAGAGTGAATGTAGCTTTAAGGAAAAAGATCTACTTGTTTCTGGTAGCAAATTAACCGAGGGAGTCAGTTTAGAAAATTCGGGACAAGTAGTAAGTATGAGAGATAAAGGGGGAAAAACTACTGTAGTTTTCCGCCATACTCGTCCCTACCGTGTATCCCAAGGAGCGGTGCTGCACATAGATGACGGCGATCTAGTTCAGCGTGGTGACAATTTGGTGCTGCTGGTCTTTGAACGTTCTAAAACTGGGGATATTATTCAAGGTTTACCTCGAATCGAAGAATTGCTAGAGGCTCGCAAACCTAAAGAGGGCTGTATCTTGAGCCGTAATTCTGGAGTATGCCAGGTAGTCTATGAAGAAAATGAAACCGTAGATATCAAAATTATTGAAGACGATGGTGTAGTTAGCGACTATCCGATCAAGCCAGGACAAAATGCGATCGTTAGTGATGGTCAAAAGGTTGAAGCTGGAGAACCACTAACTGATGGTCCTGCTAATCCTCACGAGATTCTGGAAACTTACTTCAATTTTCACCTACCAGAAAAAGGCTGTTATGAAGCTTCTTTAATTGGATTGCAAAAGGCACAGTTATTTTTGGTTCGTCAAGTCCAGTCTGTTTACCAAAGTCAAGGTATTGATATCTCTGATAAGCATATTGAGGTGATCGTCAAACAGATGACCGCCAAAGTCAGAATTGATGATGGTGGAGACACAATTATTCTTCCTGGGGAACTGTTGGAGTTACGCCAAATTGAACAGGTAAATGAAGCGATGTCTATTACTGGTGGAGCGCCTGCTCAATACACACCAGTGCTGCTGGGTATCACTAAGGCTTCTTTGAATACCGATAGTTTTATTTCCGCAGCTTCGTTCCAGGAGACTACTAGGGTCTTAACTGAGGCAGCAATTGAAGGTAAGTCAGATTGGCTCAGAGGATTAAAAGAGAACGTAATTATTGGTAGACTGATACCTGCGGGTACTGGTTTTAATACTCTTGAGGAATCAGGCAGCCGTGGCGATCTAGATTCTGGGATGCGCAATAATGCCGTTTATGGCTATGGTGATGATTTTGAGTCTTACCGTCTTGCCGAAGATGTAAATAGTAGTTCTGAAGCCAATCTTCGTCACTCATATCAAAACTTAGGTGATGATGAAAATATGATCTTAGATGATAAAACAGCCAGAGATTTGGCAACGGGTTTGGATGATTAACTCGGCGAAGGAAAACAGCTAAAAAAATAGCCGCAGTTTGTTGGGCAACTCAAGCTTAATTGGAATTCAACCACTGTATACGGTGCAATGACAAATAAGGAGCAATCTTTAAGACATCATTGCATCGTTCTTTTTTGACTACGATTTACCTAGAATATATAGGTAGTTACTATTTCGATTACTGTTTAGAGATTTATCAAAAATCAAAAATGACCAACAAATTAGATTATTCTCGACGTTCTACGATAAATAGCTCTAAAAATAGCGCAGATATTTCTTCTTCCCATGTTCATGATGAGGAATCCCTAAGACAAATTATTAATCGTTTATCCCGAATTGAAGGTCATGTCCGTGGCATAAAGACAATGGTAAATGAACACCGTCCTTGTCCCGAGGTTCTGAACCAAATTGCCGCTGTCAAAGGAGCGATTTCTAGCGTTGCCAAAATAATTTTGGAAGAGCATCTTGACGAATGTTTGGTTCGGGCGGTAGAACAAGGTAATTTGTCAGCAGAAATTAAAGAGTTAAAAGAAGCTCTAAATCGTTTTATTCCCTAAATTAATAATTTCAATAAATACAGCCAAAATTTTTGAATCGATTGGAACTTTACTTCTGTTGCGATCATCTTGTTATTTACTACTTTATATTTGATGCTGAAAAAACTTGAGCTAACATAGGCTTGTCATAGTTAGGAATGGGCGATCGCCTAATTGCGCGCGAGATTTTATACAATGGGTAAAACTGAGATGATTAAGGTTTATTTTCCTGGTTGGCAACTCTGGATATTTAGTCTGACGATTAACCTTTTAGTTTTGGCAGTTCAACCACGATCAGCCTTTGCCCAAGCTGAGATTCTCAGTCAATCAGACAGTCAGCAAGCTGCCAACACCAGCACCTCAAGTACTGCTTTAGAGCCTGAAATATTATCAGAAATAAATCGAGTTAGAACTAATCCTCAAGACTATGCTCAGTGGCTGGAATCACAGCGACAATATTACGACGGCATTTGGCTAAAATTGCCTGGCGAGAAGCCAGTTAGAACCAATAAAGGAAAACAAGTATTAGAAGAAGCGATCGCTTTTTGAAAGAACAATCCCCTTTACCTCCTGTAGCATCTTCCGCGCAAACTGCCGCTAGCGCCACATCAGAGCTAGCAAATTTTGCCAATGCTAGTAATATTCAATACTTTAGCTACGGCAGAAAAACTGCTAAAGGAATCGTCATGGATTTAGTAGTAGATGAACTATTTCCCGATCGTCGTCGCCGTCAAAGTCTATTGAGTCCAGAAGCAGAAGATACGGGAGTTGCCTGTAAACCAGACCCCAGATATGCCAAAGTCTGTGCGATCGCCTTTTCGGATTCCCCCATTACCAAGGATGTTGCTCAGACTAATTCTGATGCATCGAATAATTCGGACGTTGCAGTTGCCAAACCAGAAGCTTCCACCCCACCAGACAACGAGGTAGCCAAACAGCCACAAGCGGCACCTAAACCAGGCAACGATACAGCTAATGATTCTGAACCTGCTCCTAAACCTGCACCTGAGCCTCCAGTAGCCCCCAAAGCAGCCCCCACACCACCGTCGGCAGAAAACACGAATGAAGTTGCTACTGGTAGTCTACCTGTTCCACCCCAACCCCAGGCTCCTCCTACCGCCTCTCCCAGCAGCGAGTTACAATCAGATGAGCAGACAAAAGCTGATGCAGAAGCAGATCGACAGATCGCTCAGACAAAATTAGAAATTGAAGCAGAACAAAATAAATTACCAGATATAAATAACGAACAAGAAGCTGAGATAGTTCCAGAAGCAGATGATAGTGAAACAGCAGTATCAAACGACGATGGGCAAGCAGATGAATCAAAGGAAGTTGAAGAAGAGGCAGCAGTAACAGTTGAGCAAGAGGACATAAGCGAAGAAACTACACCTGAAGCAGTTGCCAATAATGATGCAGAAACTGAAGTTAAAGATGATTCTGAGCAAGTTGCCATTAATTCAGAAAATGCTGGCATACAGGAAAGAGTTGAACGAGGCGCATTAGAAGATGGCGATCGCGTGATCGAGGATGACGGTAGTCTGTACGATTTTTATCCGATAGAGGGTAAAAAAGGTGATTCTTTGACGATTAATTTAGCCAGTGACGAGTTTGATGCTTTTGTCGCGTTAGTCGATAGTAATGGTAATACGGTTGATGAAAATGATGATATTAGTCAATCAGATAGCAACTCGGAAATTAAGGTTACTCTTCCAGCAGATGGGGTCTACAACGTAATCGTTAATACCTATGATGAACAAGGCAAAGGGGAGTATGTTCTGACTGTAGGTCAATAGTTATTAAAGAATTTTACGTCCGACTAGCACTTCTCTCACTTCCAACATGGCAGAATAGGTAGGAATAATATGAAGTGTTTCGGACTGTTTGGTATATTCTAAAGCTGTATTGATAGCTTCAGGCAAATTTTCTTTGACTACTAATTTAAAATTGGTTTTCTCTGGGTCAACTGATTCTGAACTATATGCCAGTCTCAACGCCATGTCGTAAACGCGATCGCCACTTACCACCAAAGTCCCCCCTAGCTTAACTAACTCTTCGGTATCCACATCCCAGATCCAAGAGACATCAGTACCGTCAGGGATGCGATCATTTAAGACCAAAAGTGTGACCTCAGATTTGCCTGTTTTCTTAATATCATTGACGGCACGGATCGTTTCGTTCATCCCCACAGGATTTTTGGACAGCATAATTCGCACCTGTTTCTGGTCGATTTCTAATTCTTCAGCCCGTCCAAAGGCAGCTTTAAAGTTTTGTACAGTGCTATAGATATCCTCGATTTTAATCCCCATCGACTGAGTTAAAATGCTGGCTGCGAGGGTATTATACTTGTTGTATACGCCAATCAAAATTTGCGGATGTTCTTTACTCTCTAAAGCAACTTCGCTCTTCTCAAAACCACAGCTAGGACAGTGGAAGTCACCCAAGTGAGATAGATAAACTCCCTGATAATCTAGAAGATGTCCACAGCGAGGACAATAAATCGAATCGACAGCGTGGGGAATTTCAGCCAGATATAATTCTGGTTCGTTGAGTCCAAAATATAAAACTTTTTGCTTGAGCTGTTGTCCCAAGCTACTCAGGGTAGGATCGTCGGCATTTAAGACAATTGTGGTATTTTCTGGCAGGGGCGAAATTGCTTTTCCCCAACGTTGGGCGATCGTATCTACTTCACCATATCGATCTAACTGATCGCGAAATAAATTTAACGCCAGAATGTATCTTGGCTGACAGTCTTTTAAGAGCAAAGGCAGGATATTCTCATCAACTTCGAGAATCGCATAGTCAGCAGATATCTTGCCCGTCATGTCGGCATTACTCAGCAATGCCGTAATCAAACCGTTGATCAAGTTTGCTCCACTAGAATTATGCACCACCCGATAACCGCGATCGCTCAAAATCTGCTTGAGTAATAAAGAGGTGGTAGTCTTGCCGTTGGTTCCTACTACTAAAATTACTCCCTGACTTACCTGCTCAAACAATAGCGGTAGCAGACGAGAATGAAGACGACGAGATATTTCTCCTGGCAAAACTGAGGCAGCACCTAACCCAAGCGATCGCACTACTCCAGTTATCGTCTTTGCCACCCCCACCGCCATACCCAAGCGAACTCGATCTAATAGTTGCATTTGATTCAGTTAACAGTCAACAGTTAACAGTTAACAGTAACAAATCTTGAATGACAAGTAGTCAGTTAAATTAATTGGCAAATAATTGTTATTCAATCGCAAAATTGAACGGTAAACGAGCATATACCCCTCCAGGGTCGTTAAAGCTACTCAGCACGGATAATTCCTGTCTAATCTTGAGCAATTCGGCGGTAATTGGGTCGATCGCTCCTTGAGATTCTAAAGACTTGATATCAAGTAAATTTTGAATTATCTCAGTTTCCAATCGATTTTGTTGAGGATATTCTGCTAGATGCCAACTGTTGCCAAGTTCAGCCTTTTCCGCCGCATAGGCGATCGCACTTTCGAGTCCTCCCAGACCATCAACTAAACCAATTTTAACTGCCTCTTTGCCCGACCAAACTCGACCTCTAGCAATTTCTTTAACCTTCTCCACGGGAAGATTGCGCAAATGAGATACCTTGCCAAGAAACAAACGGTAGGTTTTATCCACTGATTTTTGATAGATTGCCAGTTCAGCTTCAGTTTTGGGGCGAACATTAGAATCAATATCGGCAAACTTCCCTGTTTTAACAGTATCCCAGGTAACACCATTTTCATTAGCAAGTTCTTGAATGTTAGATAGCAAGCCAAAAACCCCAATTGAACCTGTGATGGTATTTGCTTCGGCAAAAATCCGATCCGCACCAGCCGCGATCCAGTACCCTCCAGAAGCCGCGACATTGCCCATCGAGACAATTACAGGCTTTTGCTTTTTAGTTAGGAGAACCTCTCTTAGAATGACCTCTGATGCGGTGGCACTTCCCCCTGGACTATTGACCCGCAGCACTATTGCCTTAACGCTGTCATCTTCTCGTAATTCCCGAAATTCTTCAGCAAAGCGATCGCTGCCAATAGTTTCGATACCGCCAATACCATCGACAATTGCTCCCTCAGCGTAGATTATGGCTATTTTTTCTGCTGCGCGAGAAATTACTTCTGGTGATGGGATCATGCGATCGGCATAGCTGCCTAAGTCAACCTGCCTAAAAGTTTCGGTATCTTCGGTTTCTTTAGTCAATTCCCGCAGCTTGGCAACAACATTATCATAATATCCCACTCGATCGATTAAACCAGCCTTAGCTGCCTCATCTGGTTCAAGATATCCCTTCTCATCTACTAGCTTTTGTATTTTGCTTCGCTCTAATTCTCGACTATCGGCAACCGTATCTAGAAACTTACTCCATAGATCCGAGATTAAGGCTTTAGTCTGTTCTTTATTAGCAGGGCTAAGGTCAGAACGAAGATAGGGTTCGACCGCTGACTTATAATCACCTACCCGAATTACCTGCACTCCTACACCATATTTTTCTAATGCACCCTTAAAAAACATTTGTTTGGAACTCAATCCGTTAAGTTCCATCATTCCCATCGGATTGACAGTCAATTCATCCGCTAGAGACGAAAGATAATATTCCTGCTCGCTCAGAGTTACATCGTAGGCAATAATTTTCTTACCCGCAGCCTGGAAATTTTCTAGAGCGGCTCTAACCTCCTCCATCGTAGCGTAACCGTTGGGACTACCGCCTCTTCTGCCATCGAGAAAGATTGCCACAATGCGATCGTCTTGGGTTGCTTCGTCAATAGACTGTAAAACTTGACGCAGGGTAATAATTTCCTGCTTCTTGCCTGAAAATGCCTGTGCTAAATTAGCTGACGGTTTGGAATCTTTAATTTGGGTAGATAAATCAAAAACTAAAACTGAGTCATCTTGAATCCCCTGAATATTTTTGTCTGCTGAGACTGCGCTAAACAAGATCAAGAACAGTCCGCTAACGCTCAAGCCGAGGAAAAGACTCAAGCCAATCATGCTACCAATAGTGCTGGCAAAAGTCTGTTTTAAAAATTGACGCATTGTGGTGATTTGTAAGTGAATGATTGATATGAGATCGGATTTAACAAAACTCGATTTAGTCCCTTCTTATAGTTCCCGCAAACTTCCCCATGAATATCATTATGGTCTTTGATTAACAGCTAGTAGATTTTCCGACAGCTTGTGAATGCTACACCGCTGAAACTTAAATGAAACTTCAAGCTGTCATCAAAAATTCATCAGTTCGTCACATGAAAGCCATAGACGACCTATATGTTATATATTGTCAGCTCTACACATGATTTCACTCATAAGCTCCTTCAGGCTTTTTAGGGCTGACTTTACTCTTTAAAGTTCTAAGCTCTAAGTTTTTTCAAAGAGTACTTGCTTTACTTGTTCAGCGCTTTCCAACAGAATTTGCGGGTTTGCCTGTTCTGGCGAGACGACGCTTCCTATGCCACTTGCTTCAATTGTTACTTCAGGATTAATCAGCATATTTCTGCCTGATACTGCGGTAACTGCATTGTCGTCCCAGATCTTTGTTAGTTTCTGGCGAATCTTTTGAAATTCATTTACGTCCTCAAAGTTGATTAAGGTAAAGTAGCGTTTGATTCCCTGTCTATCTACTTCCATGGCATAGACATCGAATTTAAGCTGAGGACTTTGGGGAAACTTAACTAACTTCCCTGTCAGGGTTTTGGGCTGGTTGTTCCAATCGGCGATCGCATCTACCATTTTTAGAGGTTGCTCCACTGTAGTATCTAACTTCAGATGTAGCGGTTGTTGAGGATATTCTTGAATCTGATAGTTTAGCCGGACAATATCTCCCCGATATAAATTTTGGGTGTATTTTGTTTCGGTAACATAGATCGGTAGTACCGCATCCTGGTATCCTATAACTAGAATTTTTCCTCCTTCACCGACAGCGTGAACCTCGCCAATCAAGCTAGTTTGATTTTTGAGTTCTTCGGGAAAGTTTTCTCTGGCATAGGGAGCAAAACCTTCAGGCTGTGACCAAGGTTCAAGAACCTGAATCGATTTGAGGGCTATATGTTTTTGAGGACTGGGATTAGCAATAATCTCACCCTGAATACAGACTAAATCGTGGCGATTGAGTTGCCTTAGTTGCTCGGTAGTTGAGCCATCTGAGGAGATCAAAGAAAATTCGCGATGACTAAAAAAGTTAGTAGGTTCTCTCACCGCCATGACATACATTTGCGATGTCCCTGCTGCGCCATGAATTCTGCCAATTAATCCTGTGCTAGTCAATTCCTGAGATAAGTTTGCCATCTCCAAGCCTTGATAAGCTTCTGAATGATAAGCACAAGTATCTGAGGTTGTGCTTAATACCCCTGGCACAGTTGCCAAAATAAGCGAAAAACAAATTAGCAGCGCGTATAAATATTTTTTAGCCATCTACGATTTTAAAATTATAAAGTAGAAAAAGTTAACGTAGGCTACCAAATTTTAGTTAAGTCGAGTACAAAGTTAGATAAAAGTGGATCGCCAGTTACAGTTTGGGGATTATCTAAATACTGCACATCATTACTAGGAGTATAAATACAAACTTGGCGACTAGGGCGATCAATTAGCCACCCAAGAGAAACACCGTTGTCAATGTATTCTTGCATTTTCTCCTTCAGCATCTCCAGACTATCGCTGGGAGATCTTAATTCCACAACAAAATCAGGACAGATTGGTGCAAACTTAGTTTTTTGTACGGCAGTCAGACTGTTCCACCTGGTTAACTTAATCCAGCTAGCATCAGGAGATCTGGTGGCACCACTGGGTAAAATAAATCCTGCTGAAGAGTCGAATTCTATTCCGCTACCATCTCGATCGGTCCAATTGGCTAACTGCTGCATTAATTTGGCATTACGATTG
>CAVRWR010000163.1:0-9244 GCA_963724445.1 uncultured cyanobacterium
TTGCAAAAGTCTTTTGTGATATGATTAAGGGTTGACTTTTTGTTTAATTAAAAATGAAACATTGGCAAGCACGTAAACTTTCTCCTCAAAAATTTAAGCGACTTTATGGAATTGAAAAAAGAACTTTTCGGCTAATGGTTAGATTGGTAAAATGCCAAGAAAAGCAGAAGAAAAAACCAGGTCGTCCTCCCAAAATAATCATTGAAAACCAAGTTTTAATAACTTTACAATACTGGCGTGAGTATCGAACATACTTTCATATTGCTCAAGACTGGAAAGTTGACGAATCTACAATTTACCGCTCGCTTAAAAAAGTGGAGAATATTTTAATTAAATCAGGAAAATTTAATCTTCCAGGGAAAAAAGAGTTACGGAAATCTTCTGGGGAAAACAACTTAATTGTTATGGATGTCCTAAAGGATACACTCAATGTGATAAGTGCAAGCCGCTTCGCATATGATGGAAAGTTCTCTAGAAAAACCAAAACAGAAGCAAAAAAGCTTTTTTAGCGGTAAGAAAAAAGAGCATACTTTAAAGACACAGATTATTATCGAACAAAAAACCAGTCTAATTTTGTGTTTAGCTCATGGCAAGGGAAAAACTCATGATTTTAAATTATTTAAAAGTAGTGGCATAAAAATCCCTAAAAATCGTCAATTAATAGCAGATAAAGGGTATCAAGGAATCAAGAAAATTCACGAGCTAAGTGAAACTCCTCAGAAAAAACCAAGAGGAAAAGAACTGACTAAAGAACAGAAGAAGTCGAATCGAGAATTAAATCGAATCAGAATCGTGATTGAACACGTTAACCGTCGATTAAAAATCTTTAAAATTTTGTCTTATAGATATCGGAATCGTCATCGAAGATTTGGCTTAAGGATTAATTTGATTGCAGGTATCTATAATTACGAATTAGCCTAATAAATAGGCTTAAAGAATTAAATTAATTTATAAATTTCAGTGATTAATTAACCACTAAAACAATTTTTGCTGTTAACTTTTTTAGTTGGCGATCGCTTGATGAACTGAATCAAAAAAATTCCTCAATTCTTACTATTTTAATCACTAAAAATTGAGATTTAAATGATCCTCTATTATACCATTAAAAACTTTTGCAAGAGTTCTATTCATTAAATAGCAGAAGATTTTATTAGTACAAACGCTCACCTTAACAGGGGTAGATTACCATCATAGAGACCAGCCAAAGATTGTTGAGCGTTTTGTAGTGCCTGTCTGACCACAAACTCAATCAAGGTAAACACCCGCAAAGCAATGGTCAGCAAGAACATCAAGCCAGCAATGCGGTCTTGGTTCTGGAAATAGATGGGCAGCGCCGGTAAGCGACCGCGCTTAAAGCGGTGAAAACCTCGTTCTAAGAGCCAATTGTCTGGCCTGGTCAATAGCAGCAGATTGTTGTTGGAACTGAAGTTGGAGATTGATCCGAGTTACCGGCTCCTGCACAGACTTAGCAGTGGGGGCAGTGTTGCAAGAAATTGAATGGACAATGCAGTAGTATTTAATTACTGTTAAAGTGCAATTGACAGTGACGGTCAAACCATTGATTTTCTACTAACTGCTAAAAGAGATGCGGTTGCTACCAAAAGATTTCTCAAAAAGGCTCTCAGCAACATCACCTTCGAGTGCGTGCCAAACAGTCATTAAACAGTTTTTGAGTTCTTCATTTTTTACCTTAACGGTAAACTCATCATTCCACATCTCTCTTTCCACAGATTTCTTACATGACCTCTTGTTTTTAATCAGTTTCTCCCCTGGTTCTGGCTTTATTGCTTTACTATAAAGTCAGAACCAGGAAGAAAGTCCAGTGGCTAAAAATCAATCCAAACAGCGCTCACAACAACAAGTTTCTAGCACAGGGACAGAACTAACTGACAACTTGTTGGGGATGGAATTACAAGCGTTGCTCAAGCAACAAAAATATCGGCAGGCATTGGCAAAAGTCCAAAAAATTCAGCGCTCGCAACCTGAAATTAAATTCAGCCCCCAAGAATCAGAGATTTGGTTATTGCAGGGGCAGCAGGAATTCCACAAGCAAAATTTTAAACAGGCCAAAAAATCTTTTGGACGCGCTCTCGAATTGGGTTTGGTGGGAGATATTCACTACTGGCAAGCTAAATGTCTGCTATCATTGAATCAATTGGATGCAGCCCTGGAATTACTCCGCGATGCTTTTGAGACAGGCAACCTCATCAAAGACTACAGCATTTGTTATCTTAAGCTCCTATTGCTCAAAGGAGATACTGCCACAGTCGAACAGTTAATTAACCAACAATCCAAACGGTTTACTGCTGCCCAACTCCACTGGGTACGCGGAGTGTTAGCTCTCAAGCATGGACAACCAGAAGCCGCTTTGACATCCTTTGAGAAAATTAAGCGCCCCGTCACTCCAGGAGACTTGCCGATTGCTTGGATTGTTTACAGCCAGCAAGTGAGCGGTAATTGGAAGGCAGCGGCTAATCTTTTGGGGTTGCACTCAGCCAGAAACACATTGAGCAGACCAAAGTATTTGGAACATCCAATCTTAGAGCGATTGGCAACTTTCCAACAAGCCCTGACGGGAGAACCCCCCTTAGAAGCTCGGAATCGGGAACGAGAAGAGCCAGTTATCCAAGATGCACGCTCGGCATTGGCGATTGTACAGCTAATTAATCATAACAACCATCACGATGCTGCCCATGTATGGTTAAAGATGGAAAAGCGTTCGACTATCTTCTGGGAACTAAAGAACCTGCGGCAATCACTATTTACTCTTGCAGGTCAACAAGCATTTAATCAAGGACAAGCAGAATGTGCCGAACTATTTTGGCAGCCTTTGTTAACAGAGAAACCCTTCAATCCCCAGTTGGCAGTCAACCTGTTACAAGTCCTGGAGGCTAATGATTCTAACCAAGAACGTCAACGTGTTTTAACCCGGTTTTTACGGTGGTTGGAGCAGTCAGGGCCACAAAAACCGCAAGAATGGCCAGATACACGCTTAAAATCAACCTTAGCTCATCTCCACTGCTGGATGGCAGATGCTTATATGGCGCTAGAAAGAGAGCGCGCCGCTTTGGGAGCGTTGCAACAAGCAGAACGCATCTGTCCCACATTGCCAGAGTTATTGGGGCGTAAGGGGCTAGTTGCAGCAATGGAGGACAATTATCCTGAAGCGATCGCACTGATTACCCAAGCCATAGAAGGTGGGTGTCGGTATGAAGAAATTTACGGTACTTTACTGCAATGTTGGGAGGAACTAGGAGACAAACAAGCACTTAATGAAGCCCGTCGCCGTTTTGGCAAGCACTTTGGCGACCTCAGTGTTGAAACTGAAGTAAAAGTCTTACCCTGGATAGAGGCTCTATCTACTTTAAGTTATCCCTTATTTAGCCGTCTGGTGCAGACAGAAGCTGAAAAAGAGCCAGCAATACATGCTTGTCAGATATTCGTGAATGTCGTCGGGAGTCCCCCTAATTCTGGCGGTCGAGTTTCATTAAACCAAAAAGCAGCAATCGAAGCATGGGAAAATCTCCTACAAAAATTATCTGCTCGGGAACAAATTCCTGTATTGCAGGCGATCATCCTTTCGATCCATCTCTTCACCAAACGAGAAAAAGGCATCGCTGCTTTAAAAAGTCAGTACCTACAAAAATTATTTGACCTATCAACAGAACACCCAGAAGCGAGAGTTGCCCATTTAGTTGTCTTAGCTGTCAAAGAAAAGAGTCCTCAAAAACTAGAGTTTCCTGTAAGAGTTTATCTTGATACTATGCCCCAGCCAGGGAATGCTTTAGCCAACATTCAACTCCAGGCACGGCGTTTTGGCGAGATTACAACTCTGGTACCTGCCCTAGAAGCAGCACTACGGCGAGAACCTCAAAACCCCTTGCTGTTATTAGCTAAAGCCTCTACCTACCATGTCGAACACCCAAAATACGAACAATTGAAGCAAGAGGGATTTGAATTAGCCCGTCGCCTACAAGATGCTTTAGCATTACAGGCATTTCGGGAAGAGCAGGCGTTTCTCTCCGCTAAAGAGACTCAGAGCCTAATGCCAGATCTAGAGAAATTTGACCATCTCAATATGTCCAATATTGATGATTTATTATCAGGGATGCTTAAAAAATTATTTGGCAGTAAAATTCCCCAAGCTGAGTTTGAACGGATGCTTCCAGAACTCAAGCAGATGATGTTGAACGAGATGCCTGATTTTTCTGATGATGATGAAGATGAAGATGATGAACTAGATTTAGATTTTATCTTTAGAGACTTACAACCTAAGCAAAAGAAAAGGAAAGGTAAAAGAAAAAAAGGTTTTCGGGAATTATTGTAAACAATGTAAAAACTAATTAATCAGCACTTTTTATGACTGACTACTACGAACAATTAGGAATTTCTGTAGGGGCTACTCCCGCCCAAATTAAAGCGGCATATCATGCCAAACTACGGGAATTTCCTGCTCATACTCATCCAAAAGAATTTAAGACAATTCGAGCAGCTTACGAAGCACTCCGCAAAGGAGAGACAACTCAATATGAGGAGTTCTTGAAAATTCGTCCCCTAGAAGCAGAACTGAACCCAGAGCTCTTAAAACAGGTGGAAGAAAAAGCGCTCGCTCAACTAGAAGTTAGTCTGGAAGATTTAATTCGTGCCACATTTTAATTAATCACCAATGACGAACGAACAAGAAGCTTTATTTGCCAAATTTCTCGATTATTTACATTCAGAATCAACACCCCCTGAGTATTTGGGTGAACCACCAGAATCAGCGAATTCCTTCGATCCCTATCAAATGGTGGCAGAATGGACTGCCCTCCGCCATGAACTCAAGCAACAGGGTAAGTTATTGCGTTCTGCGCAAAATGCTCTGGTGCAAGCATTGTCAGTAACTCGCTCAGATAAAGAACAGATGCAAATACGTCTGTCAGAAAACCAAAAACAGACATTAGCTCAATTTGAGCAACAGCCAGAAAAACTATTCCAAGATTTGCTGGGTATCCTTGATGCTCTAGATCGCGCCTGTACTTACTGGCCAGAAAAATTATCTGATACTTCTAATTCAAACCCTACTGCACAAAAAAGCTTCTGGCAAAAGGTAAAAGATTGGTTTGCGGGCAATAATAATGAAACTAATATGTCTGAAAAATCACCAAATTCAGAATCTTTAACCGAAATTTTCACCAGCAATCAACAGGGTGTGGAGTTAATTAGGCGATCGCTTTTAGAAATACTACGACAAAGGCGTGTTGTTCCCATTCTTGCTGAGGGTAAACCATTTGACTCCCAGACAATGTATGCTGTAGGTCGTGAATCAAGGGCAGATGTTGCAGATAATACGGTGATTCAGGAAGTAGTACGGGGTTATTTATGGGGTGATCAAGTATTGAGAGAAGCACAGGTGATTGTAGCCACACAAGTGGCTAGAGACTTGGAGAAGTAAAACCGGATCTTGTATTCTTATCTTTAATGGTGAAAGCTGTCATACTTTTTAAATTTTATGAAAGCAGTTGGTATTGACTTAGGTACAACGAATTCTGAAGTAGCGATTGTCGAAAACGGACAGGTGCGGGTATTGCCAGGAGAAGATGGCGACTTGATTTTACCTTCCTGTGTAGGGTTTAGCGACACGGGGAAACTGCTGGTGGGACGCGAAGCGCTGCGGCAGTATGCAGCTGCACCTGAACGCACCGTGAAGTCAATTAAGCGCTGGATGGGAACTGAGCACCAAACCACTTTAGGAGATCGAGAATACTTACCCCATGAAGTTTCCGCTATGATTCTCCGCGCCCTCAAACAACGGGCTGAGAAGGCTTTGGGAGAAACAATTACCCAAGCAGTGATTACGGTTCCAGCTTACTTTACAGACGCTCAACGGCAGGCAACTAAAACTGCTGGTGAAATCGCTGGTTTGGAAGTACTGCAAATTATCAACGAACCAACGGCGGCGGCTTTAGCTTATGATTTGCGCTCCCAAGAGACAGAACGAGTTGTCGTCTATGACTTGGGAGGTGGTACTTTTGACGTGTCGGTTGTGGAAATTACCGGAGAAGTCACAGAAGTACTAGCTAGTCATGGTAATAACCGCTTGGGTGGAGACGATTTTGACAGGCTTTTGCAACTCCATCTAGCGGATTTATTCCGCCAACAGCATGGTGTGGAGCTGCCAGATGATGCCGCCACTCAGGCGCGAATGATGCGAGCAGCAGAGCAGTTAAAATTTGACCTGAGTTCCCATGCCTTTGCCACAGTCCGGGAAGCCTTTTTGGGTAGTAAAGGCCAGACTGCACTACATCTAGATACAGAAATAGCACGGGAAGATTTTGAAAAATTGATTCGCCCACTCTTAGCTGAAACCCTAGAAGCCATCGACCGCGCACTCACAGATGCCCACCTAGAACCCAGCGAAATCGAGCGGATTATCCTAGTTGGTGGTTCCACACGCATTCCTCTAGTGCAGCAAATGATCGAGGAGCATCTGGGACAAGCTCCCACCGATGGCATTCAACCAGAACTTTGTGTGGCTTTAGGAGCAGCTTTGCAAGCTGGGGTGCTAGTAGGTGAATCGGTGGATGCCATTCTGGTAGATGTGATTCCCCATTCCCTGGGCATTGCTGTGGCTGTACCGACACGAATGGGTGTGATGCCAGGTTACTTTAGTGTGATTATTCCCCGCAACAGCGTTGTTCCCGTTTCTCGCTCTGATGTTTATTCTACTCTGGTTGACGAACAAGAAGCAGTGGAAATCGAAGTTTTTCAAGGTGAAAATGCGCTCGCTGAAGAAAATGTTCCTCTAGGTTCTTTTAGAGTGGAGAATTTACCACCCAAACCAGCAGGAGGCATTCAAATCGAAGTTCACTTTGACTTTGACTTGAATGGCATTCTCACTGTTACCACCACCGAGAAAGGCCAAGGACAACAAGCAACCCTCGTAGTGAATCATGTAGGAATACAAAAACTTTCTAGCCATCAATTGAAGCAAGCAAGAGCCGATTTAGAGGCCTTGTTTGAAAATGAGCGCACAATTGAAGTTTCCAGAGAAGATACAATTGATGCAGTAGCAATTGCTCCAGAAATGGCTGCACTTTTAGACCGCGCCCAACAAACACTTCTGACCATCGACTCTGAACAAGCAGAGGAATTACAAGACTTATTAGGAGAGATGGAAAATGCGCTCGCTAACAATAGTGCCGAACTACCCCAGTTACAAGAACAACTGTCAGATTTTCTTTACTACGCTAGTACCAATGAGTCAGAGTGAGAAATCATGAAATGTCCTGTCTGTAGTGCAGTTTATCGTCCGCCAAAGGGAAGCAAAGGAGCAGAGGGAGATCGAGAAGTAGTATCAATACTTCCCCCATCCCCAACTTGCAGACGCTGCCAAGCAGACTTATCTGATTTGTTCCGTCTGCATGACCAAGCCATCTGGTATCACCAACAGGCACTACATTTATTCACACAAGGGCGTTATCCAGAAGCAGCAGCAAACAATAACAGTGCTATTGCTTTGGATTACAGCAATGCCGACTTCCATGCCTTGGCTGGTAAATTATCGGCATTGCAAGGAGAATTTCGAGAAGCGCTCTCATCTTGGCAACAAGCACTCCAGTTTGACCCACAAAATGCCATTGCTTCTAATTGTCTGCAAATGATCGAGCTAATGGCCAAAAGCTAGGCGGTTGTGTCGCAAAAAATGTGAAGGGGGATATACAGCGGTATGCAGACTTATTAAGTACAGTAGCAGCAATGAGTAAACCAATTACGGACATCGTTTAATGTAATCGATCGTAATCCATCACGAATAGCGTCGTGTAATGTCTCACGGGTTCGAGCCTCGACAGAGCGCAGATGAGATTTTAGTTTAGACTCCTTGGCCTGACGGGGAGACGACTAAGCTAGACTATACTCTGTATAAGTTTCATAGCCTTAAGACCTTTGAGATAAAATGGTAGTTTATTGATAGCTGTTCTCATCAATTTTTCGACCCACTGCCAGCATATATCCATAGATAATATCCATGTCGTCCCGTATATTCCCGTCCAAAAGCAACTATGCCTGGGTCTATTTTGACCTTCAATTTGCAGGCGATTAATATATTCTTGATAACCAGTATTCCTGATTTTTAATCCTGCCAAACAACTCGCAGTATAAGCGATTGCTATTAATAAAATTAAATTAGTCAAACGTTGAGAATTGGCTTGACTTCCTTCAAGATTATAACCACCACTTTTACAATCACGAAACATAGCTTCGATGCCTCCGCGAGATGCAAATATTTTAATAACTTCTTCTTTATTTTCTAAATTAGTAAGTAGATACCAAGGACTAGGTAGTTGCTTATTATTGTATTTTCTACGCCAATAAACTACAACATTGAACCTAGTTTTTTGATTGTTTTCTGTAACTAAAACACCATCATATAAAACTTTGTTTCCTGGTTTCACATCTAAAGAATCAAGAGATTGATATTTTTTATATCTAGATTTTATTTTAGTATTTTTGTTTAATCTCAGAACAAAATCTATTTTCTTTTTAGTCATCCAGAGACCTAAAGCTGTACTCCTGTATTCTCTATCTCCTATCACTACTAGCTTATAGTCTTTTAATAAACGTAGTACTGGTCTAATTGTGGCAACTTGTTCATAAAAATTACTGCTTCCTTTTTTAGATAAAAGTAACCAATATATTGGCAAAGCTCTCTTCTTCCAAATAACACTTGCCATTGAAATATTATTATTTTTCCATTGGGTTCTATCAATAGTAATTATCAGTCTATCTCCTTTTTTAAACTGAGTCGTAATTATCTTTTTGATCAAAGGAAACCAAAGCAATGACAAACTTAATCTAGGTAAGATGAGAAATCTTTGTATCTTTTTTCTTCGGCTTTCACACTTAATTGGATAAGGCAAACTCGATGCTAATCTCTCAATTCTTACTTGCCGATGAACTTGCAGAAGCCAAACTACAATTTGTAATGTTAATAATTCTGATGAGGGCAGATAAGTTTTGAGATAATCGAGATAAAATAAAGGTAACATTTTAAATTTCCTAACTGTCTTCTATTCAACCAGACAGTTATTTTTATTGATCTTCAGTCCCATAATCTAAAATGAGCGTAATTATTTAATAATTTTACTAGTTTTGAAGCTTTTTTCTTGATTATTAAGTCAATTACACTGGTATTTTTATCTAGTTACTAAACTCTCTGAATCCTTTGTCATATCGGAATTGTAAAGGTTGTCTCCCCGTCAGA
>CAVRWR010000164.1:0-5054 GCA_963724445.1 uncultured cyanobacterium
TAGAATAATATCGATTAGAGTAGCAAGCTGGTGGCTAATCAAACTACTGATTCGACTGCAATTCCCAGCAATCCAGCAGCTAGCAACGGCAGACTTAGCAGCTTGGCTATCGGATCAAAGCAGATCTAAACCGCTACTTTTAGATGCTAGAACTCTTGAAGAATATCAGGTCAGTCACTTACATAATGCCAGACTTGCTCCCAGTAATCTAGATAATTTGGTTGAAGAGGGAATAAATTACACAACTCCCATAGTTGTTTATTGTTCGGTTGGATATCGCAGTAGCCAGGTTGCTCGTCGCTTAAAATCTTTGGGGTATCAGAATGTTTTTAATTTAAGCGGTTCTATTTTTCAGTGGGTAAATGAAAATCGTCTAGTTTATCGAGAAGGGAAAGTAGTAAATCAGGTGCATCCTTATCAGAAATTCTGGCAATACTTACTTGTCCAACCATGTTCTTAATCGCGATCTACCAGTCGATAGATTACTTTTCAAATAACTTTTCTACTGATATCAAGATGCCAGAGATATTAATAAGATATTTCATAATGATTTGTGCAAGAAGTCTATTTATAGTTTACTCAATTAATAAATATATCAATCGTTAATTAAGGACTAATAGCTGGCAAAGCGGTATACGAGTTATCCGATCGCTAGCAAACAATATGATAGGTTAGAGCAACTGTATACAGTATACTTTTTATCTTCTGCTGCTTAATCTATGAAATCAATAACTGCTGCTGATCTTACAGTAAATGGCGATCGCCTGAATCAAAGTATCGCTACCCTGGCGAATATTGGTCAACTGCCCAATGGTGGGGTGAAGCGTATTGCCTACAGTCAAGAAGACATTAAAGCTCGGAATCTAGTTCAGCAGTGGATGAGAGAACTTGAGATGGAGGTGAATATAGATGCAGCAGGGAATATTATTGGCAGATATTCTGGTAAAAATCCCGTAGCTTCGGCGATCGCCACTGGTTCTCATATTGATACAGTTCCCTGTGGTGGACATTATGACGGTGCTTATGGAGTCTTAGCGGGGTTGGAAGTAGTACGAGTTCTGCGAGAAAATCAGACTAGGTTGAGTCGTCCCATAGAAGTAATTGTCTTTACCGATGAAGAAGGCAGTATGATTGGTTCCAAGGCAATTTCTGGCAGAGTAGTTCAAGACCCTGAATATTATCGTCGTCCTGATGGTACAGATATTCAAACCTGTTTAGCCAGAGTTGGCGGTAACTGGAATAATATTACTCAAGCTCGTCGTAAAAGCGAAGATATATCAGCATTTGTCGAACTTCATGTCGAGCAAGGTCCCGTATTGGAGTCTATGGGTAAACAAATCGGCGTAGTAGAAGGTATAGTCGGGCAAAGACGGTTTAATATTACGGTCAAAGGCAGTGCCAACCATGCAGGCACAACTCCGATGCAGATGCGCTGTGATGCTTTAGTGGCGGCTGCTCAAGTTGTATTAGCAGTTAACCAAATTGGCAATACTCCTGGTCAACAGGTAGCTACAGTGGGAAAAATGGAGGTACTGCCCAATGCGGCTAATGTTGTCCCTGGCTGGGTAGAGATGAGCCTGGATATCCGTGACTTATCTAGTTTACATATAGACAGTCTACTCCAACAGCTACGCATACATCTAGAAGAAATTGCCGTTGCTACCAATACTCAAATTCGCTTAAATCCCTGTTTGCAAAATGAACCAGCCTTAGCCGAACCCCAGATCCAAAAAGCGATCGCCTTAAGCTGTGAACAACTTAACCTCACCTATACCTACTTACCCAGTCGCGCCAGCCATGATGCTCAAGAATTAGCTCAAATTAGCGATATGGGGATGATTTTTGTTCCGAGTAAAATGGGAGTCTCCCACGATGCCAGCGAATACACTTCCCCCGAACAGTGTATCCAAGGAGCAAATGTCTTGTTGCAAACATTAATTCAGTTAGATTCAGAACGCTCAAATAAAATTTAAAGCCTTTGTTTATAGCATTAAAGGGATTTTAATTTGCTGAAGGTTATGATTTGATTGACTTTAGGTTTCCCGAAACGTTCCCAGGCATTACCACCTCGTAAAAACAATTCCATCCAGGTTACTTTTTGACCGTCTTGCTTTTGCCAGCCAGAACTACCAGGGGCAAAAGCTAAAGTCCCCTCTGGTACTCGAAAGCTACCGTCAGAATAAACAGCATCGCTGACTACATCACCCACGCGAACTGCAACTTTGCTTGACAGAGGTAAATTAACGCTGCTAGCTGGGATAGTGGTTTTAATATTGCCGTAACCATCAATCCAAGCTACACGATCTGTAGGTAAGTCGGGAATTTGCGCAGGTACAATTTTATCTCCTAACAAACTATAATCACCATTGGCGATCGCTGCTGCTGCTTGCGGAAAAACATCGCGGGAGCGAAATTGAGAACCGCCCCTAGAGACTTCAATCGTATTAATTTGTAGAGCTTCTTCCTTAATAAATGAAAGAGTATAGCCAGCCAAAACACCAACTACCTCAACCCCATTATGGAGCTTAACGTAAGTCAACCCTTCTCCTTCATTATCGGGACGGGCTTCAAGATTATCTTGTCGAGGAGCGCAATTATGAAAGATTAAACGTTCGGACGCACCAACGTTTAAACCTAGCTGGGCAATCCAAAAACCTGTCGCTAGGGTACTAAATGGAGGAACGCTGAGACAATATATTGATGCCGATGGCAGCAAATGATTCAGGCGTTGCCTTACTTCGGCAAATGCAGGATCGCCGATACCGTAATCGGCAATGAGATTGATAAACATTTATAGTAAGGTAGCGATAGTTTCCTTTCTAATAGTATCTTTTAAACCCAGATGCCAGTTAACTGCTGATAGGTGGGCATTACTTGAAAAATCTTTTTCTGTTGTTATTAATCGTGATGCCCACCCTACAATTCGTTTACTCCTGCTACTTGCTACTTGCTACTTGCTACTTTCTTATATGCTGCCCAACCGCCTAAATCGCTAATATCTTCCCAATTATATTTTTCTACTAATTCTTGGGGATATAGCATGGCGATTGCAGTTTCATCTCCTTCCAGATTCACTGTCTCTGGATACATATGAGGCGGTTCATTTGCTAGGAGATACTCGTATTGTTCATCAGTCATTTCATAAATTTCCCCAGGAATACTAATGCCCTCTGTTTCCGTGGCATATATCGCAGGATGCCAGCCGTTTTCTGCTGCATGAAGGCGGTATTGGGGAAGAGTTGTGGTGGTTTTAATAAACTTTGCTGACTGAAGATTTTGATGATCTGGCTGTCCTTTTAAAGCCGAACCACAGATAAAAACGTGCTTGATACCTGATTCTTTGGTCATAATTTTAATCGAATGATTCAGTCTGATTGATAATTTTTAGCTCGCAGACAACTCTAGCTTTACTAGCAATTAGATGTTCTTTGATAGTTTTTTGAGCTAAATCTAAGTTATTAAGAGCGATCGCTTCATAGACTTGCCGATGTTCTAGCCGAATTTCCAGCACCTGGGGATTGTGTTTAGTAGTTTGAACTCTTAACAATGCCATTTTATCAAAAACCTGTTCTAGCAAAGTTAATAGCCATTGATTACCCGAACTTTCTGCTATTAGATGATGAAATTGATAATCAACTTCGAGAAGTTTCAAAGTATCAGATGCATTTGATTGAGACTTTACTAACTTTTCTGCTAGCAGCACATATTTTTCTAGTTGTTTTAGCTGTTTGGCAGTAATTTGCTCGCAAGCACCCGCAACAGAAAGCTGTTCTAAAGCTATACGGCAATCATAAAGTTGAATTGCATCTTGAACAGAAAGAGTAGTAACCCTAAAACCGCCGTTTGGCTTGGACTCTATTAGTTTTTCCCGCTTTAACTGACTAATTGCTTCACGAATAGGGGTGCGACTAACTTGTAGTTGTTGAGCTAATTTTGTTTCAACTACCCGTTCTCCTGAAGCTAAATCTCCTTGTAAGAATAATTTGCTTCAGAGCCTGGTATACTTGCTGTCGTAAAGATAAGCTTCTTTGAATAGCAATCATAATTTGAGTCTTAACTCATGAGAGACTTCTAAACAATCAAATAAGTCTCAACGCACAGTATACAGTATACAAGTTAAGATTCTTAGTTCAAAGTATTAATCATAGAAATATTGGATGCTCATCATAGATTTTTTTCTATAGACATCGGGATGACAGGATTTGAACCTGCGACCCCTGCTTCCCGAAAGCAGTGCGCTACCAAGCTGCGCTACATCCCGTAATTGATTTTACATACTAGCATATTGGTTATTTTATAAGGGTTTGCACTTTAAAGATAGCTAAATTCTTCCCTTCCCTAAGAAATAAATCGCGATCGCCAAAATCTTGCGAAGTTCTTAACGCTTGTCTCTTAGAATTAGTAAGTTTGCCTTAATCCTCAATTCACTCATGAAACAAGAGCGATATCTATATTTTATTTTGGCGATCGCCTTGATGGCATTACTGTTTAACCTCAATAGTTACAGTGTTCTCGAAGCTAGTGAAGCTCGTTATGCTGAGATTAGCCGTGAGATGTTTCGCTCGAGAAATCTGCTTCAGCCGACTCTGCTAAATATTTTTCATTTTCATAAGCCACCTGTTACCTTTTGGCTGACAAGTATAGGATTTGAGCTATTTGGGGTGAATGCTTTTGGGGCAAGATTCTGGTTACAACTTTCTTTAATTTTGCAAGGAATACTGATTTATCTAATCAGTCAAAGATTATTTGAGCTGCAGGTGAGGTCGATTTTAGCCGTCACGATCTATCTTTCGTTTCCCTTAAGCTTAATCTCGGCTCGTAACCTTACAACCGATAATTTTCTAACTACGTTAGTGCTAGCGGTTATCTATAGCCTGACGGCTTACTACTGTCAAAGACAGGTGTGGGGGATTTATGGGGCTGCTATATTTACGGGTATCGGCTTTATTACCAAAGGACCTGCTATTTTAGTCGTGCCTTTCTTCTATTGGGGTTATCTAATCTTCGCCCGCCGCGTTAAATTCTCAGTAGCGCTCAAGCATTTAGCGATAGGT
>CAVRWR010000165.1:0-3563 GCA_963724445.1 uncultured cyanobacterium
TGCTGTGCCATAGAAAAAAATTTAGCTTTTTAAGATAAGCAAATCATAATGAGCAAATAATATTAACGCCCAAACTAATTAAATAGTCTGAGCGTTTTATTTTTTATATGCCAGCCTTATATATATGGTGGCTAGCGGTATTTATATTGTTATCTTACCTGGTTGATTGAGCCGAGATAGTGATTTAAATCTCTTGTTGTCGGTGAAGTCGATCTATACAACCAGATCTGGAGAATTTAGTTGGGTTAATTCTAAACTAGTATTCCATAGCTGTTCTGCTTTATCTCTATCATAAGATTCAAGAGATGAATCTATCATGTTTAATCCGCTAAAATATTTGCCTGTTATATCTGCAAGTTTGGGATCGGTGATTAATCTAGCTAAGGCTGTTCCTGAATGTTCCATGGTGTTGACATTAGGTACAAATTTACTCAGGATGGGTAAAATATTATTCCAGACGAATTTAGCTATAGGAGTATAATCACCTGCAAGCCCCGAACCTGGCATCAGTCCAGGATTAAAAACATTAACGGTAATTGGTTGAGATTCGGTGTCTATTTCTTGCTGCTGTAAACGACGAGATAGCTCATAGGCGCAGAGTACATTACAGAGTTTTGAAGTAGTATAAGCCGTTCGTCCAATTGTACCCACATCTTTGCCTTTTAATACAGGGTCCTGTTCTGGATGTGCCATTAACTGCGGATCGCGCCAATAGGGTGCTGGCATCCCTGTAAGCTTGCTGCCGTCATGGGTATCGCTACTAACAAAAACAATTCTGGCTGGTGGGACTAACTGTTTGAGCAGCAGATTAACCATTAAAAAGTGTCCTAGATGGTTAACGCCAAAAGTGGTATCAAAGCCATCTTCAGTATAGGTTTGCCTTTGGATAAACTGCACTCCCGCATTACAAATAATCGCCTTCAATAATGGTAACTGGCGATCGCCAAATTGCTGGGCAAAAGAACGAATCGAATCAAGAGAAGCCAAATCTAAGCTCATCGCCTCTACCTGCTGGTTCTTGCTAGCTGCTCTAATCTTGGCAACTGCGCGATCTGCTTTGTCTGGATTACGACAGGCAAGTATGATGTACCATGCTGGATCTTGAGCCAGTTGTTGAGCGCAATAATATCCCAGCCCGCTATTTCCCCCTGTAATAATTACAGTCTTCATCATGATTTCCTTTAATTAAAACCGATTGACCCACTCAAGCATTGCTGCTGGTAAATCTATTCTCCGTCTAATTTGCGGATTTATACATACGTGTCTAGTTTTAGCCTTGATTAAAATTTTGTCTGAATTATCAACAGGAGACATCTGATAGGCGATCGCAAATTCGTTATTACTAATTAAATTAGCATCCAGACTTATCCGTAGGCGATCGCCACAAAAGATCGGACGTAAAAAATCTATCTCTGCATGAACGATCGGGAAAGCTGTTTTTCCTTGGCGAATCATCTGATTTAAGCTAATTCCTACCTCAGCTAAAGACTCTTCATAAGCTTCATGGCAGATTTCTAACCCTTTAGCAAAATAAACTACCCCTGCTGCATCTGTATCGCCCAAGTAAATTCGCCGCAGGTAATCAAACATCATTTTTTAAGTTAGAAGCCACATAGCGATCGCCTTCAGGATTTTAATTTATCAAAAAGTTTAAAACTTAGAGCTTAGAGCTTTTGATAACACTTTAAAATTAACAGATATAAGTTTTAAGAATAAAATAAAAATCAATGTTTGAACAGCAACCCAAGACACTACGACAAAAGGTAGCATCTTTGACTAGCAATTCAATAGATCAGCAAGATCCAACTGGTTGGTTTGAACCCCTATATGCTGAGGCGGCAGGAAATACAGATCGAGTACCTTGGGCAAAAAATCAGGCTCATCCTTATCTACAGCAGTGGTTGCAAGCATATCCACCTGAAACAAAAAATAAATCAGCTTTGGTAATTGGTTGCGGTTTAGGAGATGATGCAGAAATCTTATCAAGCCTGGGTTATCAAGTAACAGCTTTTGATATTTCCCCCACAGCGATCGCCTGGTGTCAGCAAAGATTTCCTGAATCCAGTGTTAATTATCTAGTTGCTGATTTGTTCAATCTCGATCCAAGTTGGCAAAATAAGTTTGATTTTGTCTTTGAATGTCGTACTATTCAGGCTTTACCTTTAGATGTGCGATCGCAAGTTATTGAGACTGTCTCTTCTTTGGTAGCGAAAAATGGCACGTTATTAGTTATTACCCGCCACCGTGACGATCATACCGTCCCCGAAGGACCACCTTGGGCATTATCTGATGCAGAATTAGCGCAATTTATCGAGTTGGGATTAAAAGAAATAAGATGCGATCGCTTTATGTCAGGAGAAGAAACTAAGATTAAACAGTATCGGATTGAATATTCTTATAATTCTTAATGAACCAGAAATATAAAGCTACAGGAATTGTTTTAAAAGGTTCATCCCTCAAAGAAAACGATCGCCTGGTGACGGTGTTAACTCCCGAGCATGGTTTAATTAGAGCAGTGGCACCAGGAGCAAAGAAGTATAAATCCCAGTTAAGAGGTAGAACTGAATTATTTGTAGTTAATGAGTTTTTGGTCATCAAAGGGCGATCGCTAGATAAGATTATCCAAGCGGATACAATCTATACCTATCCTGGTTTGAGTCGAGACATTGGTAAGCTGGCAACGGCGCAATATTTGGCAGAACTGTCCCTTGCTTTGGCGGTGGCTGAACAACCCCAGGCAGAGTTATACGAGCTGTTTAATGAACATTTGAGGCGGCTCGAAGCCTTTCCCGTGGGGGAGTCGGTATATCCCTACCTTGCTCAAGCGGTATTTCATTTAATGGCGATCGCTGGTTTGACTCCCCAGGTATTTGATTGTTGTGTCACCCAAAGAAATATTCAGCCTGATTTTATTACTGCTGCTTGGCTTGTTGGCTTTAGCTTTGAAGGAGGAGGAATTGTCGATCTTAAGACATTACAATCTACTCAGCAAAATGACAATCCTGAGCTTGATGCGGAGGAGAGTCACAACCTTCGTCCACCTAAAATAGACCACCGAATTAACGCAATGGAATTAGCTATTTTCCAGCAGTTAGGTAAGTATAATTTACCCTCAGCAGAATTATTTTCCCCTCAAGTCATAGAGCAATTTAGTCTCGAAGTGGCATGGATCGCAATTGAAAAAGTATTGCGAGAATATATCCAATATCATATAGGTAAGACAATTCGTTCCGCTAATCTAGTAGATAACCTCTATATTGAATTTTAAAATCAGCCCCACTATATAAAATGCGCTTGTCGGAATCAGAAACTTCAAAAAATCTTCCAGAACCTGAAACTGTTCCAGAAGATCGTAACCAAACACCTCAAGGATTTGCTCCTGTATTTACTAATAGCCAGTTTTTAATTTTGTGGAGCGGTCAAATATTCTCCCAATTGGCAGATAAAGTCTATCTGGTGTTGATGATTGCCATTGTTACCAATCAATTTCAGCTACCGAATCAGCCCATTAGTCATTGGGTATCCCCCATTATGATCGCCTTTACCATTCCTGCGGTTTTGTT
>CAVRWR010000166.1:0-17712 GCA_963724445.1 uncultured cyanobacterium
GGTGTAGTTGAGCGGAATATTCACCCAATTCCTTCATCGTACCCAGTACGGCAATATGCCTTGTTCCTGGGGTTTCCTTGAGCATCTGTACCGCAGCCAGCATCGATTCTAAACCAGCGTTGTAGGTTTCATCGAGAACAACCACATCATTTGCTAAATCATAGCGGCGCGATCGCCCCTGGGGTAACTCAACCTGTAATCCTGCAACCAAAGGCGCAAGATCGATACTTAATACTTGAGCCACTGCTAATGCGGCGAGATAGTTACTGGCATTGTGTTCTCCTGGTAGGGGCAGAGGCAAATCATTTGCTAAATTATTTTCTAAGTCATTTCCGAAGACTTTGATGGTATTTCCCTTAATCTCTCCCTGGATATCTCCCCCTGTTAAACCATAGGTAATAGTTTTTCCCTGCCAAACCTTAGCGGCAGTCTCCATCAACAAAGGATTATCGTAATTTAAGATTGCGGTACTAGTTTTAGGCATCTGTGCCAGTAGTTCGCATTTAGCTCTGGCGATCGCTTCTCTAGAGCCTAGACGACCAATATGAGCTGTCCCTACGTTAGTAATTACGCCAATGGTAGGGCGGGCAATTTCGGTTAATAGGGCAATCTCTCCCTCACCCCGCATTGCCATTTCAATCACTCCGTAGCTATGGTCTGGAGTAATTTGTAGCAGCGTTTTGGGGACACCAATTTCGTTATTAAAATTAGCCTCAGTCTTGAGAACTTTCCCCTGGGTACTTAACACTGCCGAGATTAGTTCTTTGGTGCTGGTTTTGCCGACGGAACCAGTAACGCCAATTAGCGGAATAGTCAGGCGATCGCGCCACCATTGTGCAATCTGCTGATATGCTTTGAGGGTATCTTTGACGATAAATTGCGGTATGTCGAGTGACTCGATCTGATGCCGAACAATTGCCGCGATCGCACCTTTATTGGCTGCCTGCCCAACAAAGTTATGTCCGTCAAAGTTTTCCCCGACTAGAGCAATAAATAGTTCTTGAGGCTCTACTATACGGGTATCGGTGGCAATACCAGCCACTTTTAGATCCAGATTTTGGTCGGTAATGTGTCGAAGATTTAGTCCAAGAATTGGCTTAAGTTCTGCCAGGGAAAAATAAAGGGGCATAAGGTTGATCGTTCCTATTAATCCCCGATAGCTTAATAGTTACAGAAGTCAACAGTCAAGAGTAAAAAATTGGCGAAGGAAAAAAGCAGATTCAGCACCAAGAAGATTTTCAATACCATAGAATTGCTGCGGAAATTACTACCCCCGATAGAGTTAAAGATTCTTAGGAATTGTTTACAATATGTTTACATACTAGAGAATAAAGAGGCAAAAAAAATGGATCGATTAGAAAATAGCCTTTCGATGGAGCAAGAATTAAATCACCGAATATTTAGCGATCGCGTCAGCCAGCTAACTCAGTCAGAAGCTCAAGAATTGCTGGTACAGATGCATCAACAGATGATCATTAAAGAAAATCTCTACAAAGAATTGTTCATCAGTCAGGAAAAAGACATTGTGGATTCTTTGTTTGGCGCAAAAAAAAGCTGAACAGCTGAGATTTTATCTTAATTTATCAGGCTTCTCTCACCAATCAGAGAGAATTTTTATATCTAGCCATAGAAAGATGCAAGGTATTTACGTAAGTTGTTAAAAAAGAGATAGCGAAAAAGTTCACCAGAGGATTAGCTTAATTTAGATGAAAGGTTTGAAGGGGAAGAACGTTTTAGTTACAGGATCAACCTCAGGCATTGGACAGGCGATCGCAGCTCACTTTATAATAGAAGGAGCTAATGTTGCCCTAAATTATCGCGGTAATCTAGATAAGCTAAATGGTACCAAAGAATTGATCGGCGAAATGTGCGACAAAGTAGGGGGATGTAGTGGCAAGCAAATACCCGTTGAAGGAGATTTATCTCAAGAAGCAGATATTGTTCGGATGTGTAGCCAGGTTATTGAACAATTAGGAAGCTTAGATATCCTCATCAATAACGCAGGAATCCAAATGAGTTCTCCCTCCCATCAGTTAACAACCGCCGATTTTGACAAGGTAATGCAGGTAAATCTTCGGGGAGCTTTTCTCTGTGCCAGAGAAGCCCTAAAGCACTTTATAAATCGCGGCAGTGGCGGCATCATCATCAATGTTTCTAGCGTCCATGAAATTATTCCTCGACCAACCTATGTGAGTTATTCCATGAGTAAAGGTGCAATGGAAAACATGACTAAGACATTAGCTTTAGAATATGCGCCTCATGGTATTCGAGTAAATGCGATCGCACCTGGTGCCACCGTTACCCCAATTAATAGTAGCTGGGCAGAAAATCCACAGAAGAAGCAAGAAGTTGAAAGCCACATACCCATGGGTCGGGTAGGGACTGCCGAAGAAATGGCTCAGATAACCGCTTTTCTCGCTTCAGATCATGCCTCATACATAACTGGTCAAACCTTATTTGTGGACGGTGGACTGACCCTCTATCCAGATTTTCTCAAACCCTGGTCTGCGGGAGAGTAACAATCAAGAATTTTCCCTAACGCTGTCTCGAACAAGCATACACAATTAGCAAACCTAAACATCACACTATTAAAAATACAATCAATCATGGCAAGTAATTCTAGTAATACAGTAAGAGACTATCTCAAAGAAATCGCCCGCACACCTTTACTCAAGGCAGAAGAAGAAGTAAAGCTGGCTAATCAAATCCAAGCAATGCTACCTCTTATAGATTCGAGAAGAATTGACCATAGAAGAGCAAAATATTGTTCGTAAAGGTCAAAAAGCCAAGCAAAAAATGGTGCAGGCAAACTTAAGACTAGTAGTTTCGATCGCCAAAAAGTACCAAAATCGTGGCTTATCCATGCTCGACCTGATTCAAGAAGGCAGTATTGGTTTGATGAGAGCGTCAGAAAAGTTTGATGCCAGTAAAGGATATAAGTTTTCTACCTATAGCTACTGGTGGATTCGCCAGGCAATGACCAGAGCGATCTCCTAATTACGCGAGAACTATTCGCTTGCCCATCCACATTACCCAAGACCTGAATAAAGTTAAAAAAGCCAATCGTCAACTTTCTCAGAAACTAGGTAGAAAACCGACTGAAACAGAGGTCGCAGAAGAGCTGGATATGAACCTTGACAAGCTGAGATCCCTAGCACAGTCTGCCAGAATTACTCGACCCATGAGCCTCAACGCGACAATTGATGAAAATAATACAGAACTGGGTCAAATACTACCTGATGATTCTCATTCTCCCTCAACTGTAGCTGAAAAAGAGATTGTCTCTAACATTCAAAACTTACTACACACTCTTTCCCCTAAGCAAAGAGATGTGATTACCTTACGCTATGGTTTAAACGATGGAAAAACTATGACCTACGAGCAAATTGGGAACGCTTGTGGCATTAGTCGAGAAAGAGTCAGACAAATCAAAAATAAAGCGATGAAGCTGCTCAAAAAAGAGCGATCGAATTTTCAACTTTAGCAGGATAAGGAGTGTATTCTAGTAGTTCAAGCTTAGGCGGGCGATTAATATAATATGATCGCTCGCCTAACATTGTGTCAAGTTGAGTTAAGTTTTATAGTCATTCCGATTAATTTCCGCAGGTAAATCTGTCATGGAAGTCAACGCGAGTGTGCGGTAATTGATACACTCAATGCGATATCCTCATTGGCTTAAGGACAAGAGTGCAAAGTCCTAAAGAATTAACTCCGCTTCGCTTCGTGTCCTTCGCGTCCGTCCCGCTTCGCATAAATATAGAACAAGGTCAGCGTAGAAGCTCTAGACTTATAGCTTATAGCCAGGAGCGAAGCAAAGCTCCTTCTTGCTATAGCGTTTCTCAAATGAGTGAGGTACAGTTTTTTCCCTTTAACCAAACATAATCGAGGAGTAGCTGATAGATACAACTCACCGTTCGCTTAAATCGAAGGGGTAAGGTTTGGAAAAAAGGTTAAAATCCTTGTGTAGTCAAGTGTTGGACAACAAGGAGTCGATTAATTACGGCACAAACACAGTCAGAACGAATAGATGATCTCCCCTTAATTATCTATTGGCTAACACAAATGAAAGTTGCGTCAATCATAGACAATCACCTAGCATCCCCTCATGGCAATCGTAAAGGATTAAGTTATGGGGAACTAGCGGTATTATTATTGACCTATATTGTGAGTGAAGCCGACCATAGAATCTGTTGCCTAGAAACATGGGTAAGGGAGCATCAGAGAAGTTTAGAAGGAATAACCGGATGGGAAATCCGAGAAAAAGAAGCAACAGATGACCGTTGTGGAGACTTATTGAGAACTCTTGGCATAACAGAGACCCTTCCCCAGATGGAGATGTCATTATCCCAACATCTGGTCAAAGCCGATCAATTACCCACCGAAAAAGCGAGAAGTGACACCAGCAGTTTCTCGGTCTATCATCAAATCTCGGCAGAAAAAGAGGAATCATCTCTAATAAAATTTGGGTATAGTCAAGATAAACGACCTGATTTAAGACAATATCGCCAAATGTTAGCGACTTTAGACCCATTAGGAATGCCCTTGTTAGGAGCAACCTTAGCTGGAAATGGAGGGGATGAGTCAGATTATCTACCAACATGGAGAAAAATGACGGAAATCTTGGGTCATAGAGAATTCCTATATTTAGCGGATTCTAAAGCTTCAACTTGGGAGAATCGAGCTAAAATCCATGCAGAGGGGGGAATCTATTGTTTTCCCTTGGCAATGACTCAACCTCGTCCTAAATTGTTGGCTGATTGGGTTAAGAATCCCGTCACAGAAGTGATTAAAATAGTCGAAAAAGATGAGAGGGAATCATTTCCATTAGAAATCGGCTTAGGTTTTGAAGTCCCATTGGGAAATATTTGGATTGAATCCGAAAACGAAAAAAAATATCAATGGGATGAAAGATGGCTAGTTATCAAATCGAATGCCAAGGCATCTCGTCAAATTAAAGGTTTAGAAAGTCGTTTAAGGAGCGATTATCTTTGACAGAAGCCGTGTCAGCTTACAAAGAACAATGGCAACCTGAACAGGGTTTTCATCGCTTCAAAAAAGGTCGTTTATCCGCTTTACCTATTTATTTTCGAGACGAGGAGAAAATTAAAGGATTGATGTTTTTATTAACGATTGCGCTCAGAGTTTTTACTTTGATGGAATTTGTGGTGCGTCGTCAATTACATCAATCTCAGTCTAGTTTAGCTGGACTCTATGAAGGAAATCCTAAACGTATTACTAACCGTCCCACCGCAGAAAAGATGTTAAGGGCTTTTAGCAACATCACTTTATATATACATCGAGAGCGGCCAGAGGGAAATCTCTTTTCTTAACGATGTGCAACAAGAAATCTTAAAGTTAATGAACGTTCCACAGTCTATTTATACTACTGACTACTTTGCTTCGGGATGAAATCGAGTCAGTTATTTCGCTCAATCCTTTATTGGGTAAGTCTTTCAACCTGCTTGACTCCCTCTTACTCGAAAAAATGAGCGAACGATGAGTCAAAAAGTAAACTAACGCTTAATATTCATAATTCCCAGAATCCAATACTTTCTCTCTATTCTCTGCGCTTCTGTATCTCTGCGCGAAACAAAAAAAGGTGGGACTTATACCCACCTAAATAAACAATCTTTAAAAGCATTTAAGTACTAAAATATCTCGCTGCAGGATGATAAGTAATAATCGCCGTAGTAGACTGTTCGGGATATAGCTGTTCGCTTTCATCCATATACATATTGATGCGTTTAGTATCAAGTAAATCCAATTGCTTAAACTGATCGGCGATATTAGGACAGGCAGGATAACCAAAGCTATAGCGAGAACCTCGATAGCGCTGTTGTAAAATATCACGGATACTGCTAGATTCTTCGGCTGCAAAGCCCAACTCTTGACGAATTTTAGCGTGTGTCCACTCGGCTAATGCTTCTGCCATCTGTACCGCCATCCCATGATAGTAAAGGTAGTCGGTGTAATTATCTGCTTTAAATAGCTTTTGAGCATATTCGGTAGCCACTTCTCCCACAGTAACTGCCTGCATGGGAAAGACATCAACTTGACCCGACTCTTTACTCGCAAAGAAATCAGCGATACACAAGCGCTTGCCCGATCTCTGACGAGGAAATTCAAACGACGTTATAGGTTCTGGTAGGGGCGAACTACCGTTCACCCTTACGGTTTTAACCAAAGCTATAGCGAGAACCTCGATAGCGCTGTTGTAAAATATCGCGGATGCTGCTGGATTCTTCGGCAGCAAAACCCAACTCTTGACGAATTCTAGCGTGTGTCCACTCTGCTAAGGCTTCTGCCATCTGTACCGCCATGCCGTGATAGTAAAGGTAGTCGGTGTAATTGTCCGCTTTAAATAGCTTTTGAGCATATTCGGTAGCCACTTCTCCTACAGTAACTGCCTGCATGGGAAAGACATCAACTTGACCCGACTCTTTACTCGCAAAGAAATCAGCGATACACAAGCGTTTGCCCGATCCTTGACGAGGAAATTCAAAGGAAGTTATGGGTTCTGGTAGGGTCGTGTCTTGGTCAGCATTCCCTTGCGCCTGTCGTCGGCGCGGGGTCTGACCGCTTTCGCGAAACGCCCCTACAGGATCGTATATATATAACGTATTTCCTTCGGCGTTACAGGGAAAATAACCATAGATTACAGTCGGATTAAGCAGGTTATCAGCGACAATTTTTTGTTTCCATTCCTCTAAAATAGGATTGACCTTGCGTGCTAGGAACTCATCATATTCTTCTCGCGACTGTTCCTTCGGCTTACGAAACTGCCATTGCCCGACAAATAAAGCCTGCAAGTCCAAATAGGGAAAAACCTCATCAATCGGAATATCTGTAGATTCCAAGATCTTAGTTCCCCAGAAAGGAGGAGTAGGGCGATCTACATCCAAACTAACTTCCTGAGAACGTTTAGTATCAATTATTACAGGTTCGGCTTTTTTACTAACCTCATCCACAAAGATTTTGTCCTGATTTTCTCCCTCAAAAGGCAAATCACCCCCATTTTCCAAGGGAGGTTGGGGGTGATCGAGAACTTCATCTAAAAATCCTTGAAGATCATCCCAGTTATTTTCTACCTTAGCTGGCATCAACTTATCCATAAAGTGCAGATCGGCAAAGGCATCCTTGCCATAAATAACTTTACCCTTGTAGGTATTTTGACAATCTTGATATACAAACTTTGGAGTCAAGGCGGCACCGCCCAAAATCACGGGAACAGTGATACCTTTTTCATTAAAAGTTTCCAGATTATCCTTCATAAAAGCAGTGGATTTCACTAATAAACCACTCATGGCAATGCAGTCTGGCTGGTGTTCTTCGTATGCCTTGATAATTGCTTCTATTGGCTGCTTAATCCCCAGGTTGATTACCTTATAACCATTGTTGGACAGAATAATATCAACTAGGTTCTTGCCGATGTCGTGAACGTCGCCTTTAACCGTGGCAATGACAAATTTCCCTTTACCACTATCATCGGCTTCTTCTTTATCCATGTAGGGTTCCAGATGAGCCACCGCCGCCTTCATAGTTTGTGCCGACTGGAGTACAAAAGGAAGCTGCATTTGTCCTGAACCAAATAGTTCCCCCACAACTTTCATACCGTCGAGCAGAAAAGTATTAATAATCTCTAGAGGAGGATATGCTCCCAAAGCTTGATCTAAAGCCTCATCCAAACCGATACGTTCTCCATCAATGATGTGCTGCTTAAGACGTTCCTCAATCGGCAGATTTTTATCAACCGCCTCAGATTTCTTCGCCTTTTTGCCAGTAAATAGAGTAGTGAGTTCCCCTAGAGGATCGTAAGTACAGATATCGCCATCAAATTCCCGTCGATCGTAAATTAGGTCATAACATATTTTCTGATGCTTCGGATCGATCTTAGATAAAGGTAAAATTTTACTCGCATTAACAATGGCAGAATCCAATCCCACCTGCATACATTCATGTAAGAATACCGAATTTAGAACCTGTCTAGCTGCTAGATTCAAACCAAAAGAGACGTTAGACACACCCAAAAGAACATGACATCCTGGTAACTCTTCTCTAATTCTTTTAGTAGCTGCGACTGTAGCTTTAGCGTTTTCTCGATCTTCCTCAATGCCAGTCGATACAGGCAACGCTAAGGGATCGAAAAAGATTTCGTAGGCAGGAAGTCCATACTCAATTGCCGCGTCATAAGCGCGTTTAGCAATTTTGAATTTTTGCTCCGCAGTTCGCCCCATACCTTCTTCATCGATAGTACCAATAACTATTCCTGCACCATATCTTTTAGCTAATTCTAATACCTGATAAAATCTCTCTTCACCATCTTCATAGTTAGTGGAGTTGAGGATACATTTACCTCCCGCAACTTTTAATCCCGCCTCCATTTTTGTCCATTCGGTAGAATCTAACATCAATGGAAGAGTGACGTTATTAACTAGACGGGATGCCAGTTCGTGCATGTCTTTTTCCCCATCTCGCCCGACATAGTCTACGTTGACATCCAGAACGTGTGCGCCTTCTTTTACCTGAGATTTAGCCAGAGCAACTAAACTATCCCAATTTTCTTCATTGAGGAGAGTGCGACATTGCTTAGAGCCACTAGCGTTTAATCTTTCCCCGACAATCAAGAACGAATTATCTTGAATATAGGGTTGAGTGCTATAGATCGACGCAGCAGAAGGTTCATAATGCGGGTGACGTTCTTTAGGGGTTAAGTCCCCTGCTATCTGGGCTAGCTGTTGAATATGGTCGTAACGAGTACCGCAACAGCCACCAATAATCTGTACGCCCAAATCTTCAACAAAGTGCATCAACGCCATACGCAATTCTAAGGGCGTTAACTTGTAGTAAGCCTGTCCGCCAATATTTTCTGGCAACCCAGCATTCGGGACACAGGATACAATAAACGGCGAGTGTTCTGAAAGATGTTTGATGTGTTCTTTCATCAGGTCGGGACCGGTTGCGCAGTTTAGACCTAAAATATCAATGGGAAAAGGCTCCAAAATTGCCAAAGCTGATTCCATGGTTGAACCAGAAAGCATAGTCCCCATTTGTTCCATCGTCACAGATACCATCAACGGACGGCGATCGCCTTTGGCTTTGAATACTTCTTCAATACCGTTTAGTGCTGCCTTGATCTGCAACACGTCCATACAGGTTTCGACTAAAAATAAATCTACTCCACCGTCATATAACCCCTCTGCCTGTTCTTGGTAATTAACCAGCAAGGTATCATAATCAATATGCCCCAAGGTGGGTAACTTAGTGCCAGGACCCATGGAACCAGCGACAAACCGAGGTTTCTCTAAGGTAGAATATTCTACCGCTAGCTTTTTGGCTAATTCTGCCGCAGCTTTGTTTAAATAGTAAGCTTGGTCAGCTAAATCATACTCAGCCAAAACGATCGATGTTCCGCCAAAAGTATCAGTTTCAATAATATCTGCACCAGCTTCGAGGAAGCCACGATGGACGGTAGCTACAGCTTCTGGTTTGGTATGGACTAAATATTCATTACATCCTTCGTATTTCTCACCGCCAAAGTCATCAGCGGTTAAGTTTTGGACTTGAAGATTGGTTCCCATTGCCCCATCTAATACAAGCACAGGGCGATTGGGGCTGCGGAGACGGTCTAAAAAAATACTGTTCATTGCTAGCGACTGCTGATCAACAGGTTAAGTTACATTAAGTCTTAATTATATGATTTATCGCCATAAAAGAAATTTATCTTACCCAAGGAGTTATTCATTAAACTTCCTATACTCAGTTTGCGTCAAGTCGATGGATTTTTATAATTCTGGCGATCACTTTAACATACTACAGTAATTATACTAAGGATCGGTCATAAAATAAGTGTCGCTTTCTGCGGAATAGCTCGATAATTCCATTTGGGCAGTAAATCATCAAAAACGATTTCTAAATTTTGTTTAATCTCATCGGTAGCATTGCGACCCGTCAAATAGCGTTGACGAATGACATTGACAGTTGTTTTCAAACCAGTGGTAGTGGTGGCTTTTCGCATCAACGTAACGACCGTATCGAGACTATCAAACAACATCCCCGCACAGGCACGACCCAGGTGAGGAAAGAAGCGCCGCTCAATAGGGTTGTACTTGGAACAATAACTAGGGTAGTGTGCGATGCGAATTTCGATGCCTAGGCGATTGGCTAACTGTTGTAGGTCGTGCTTGAAGATGTACTTGTTGGCCGAGTTACTGCCCCCACAATCACA
The DNA here is from genome assembly GCA_963724445.1 of uncultured cyanobacterium. Lineage (GTDB taxonomy): Bacteria > Cyanobacteriota > Cyanobacteriia > Cyanobacteriales > Xenococcaceae > Waterburya. The sequence goes on from CAVRWR010000166.1 coordinate 10,226, forward strand.
AAACAGTAGGATGGAGGATGCGTTGGGGTAGCACTGCTGGCCAATCCGTCTCCAGTACCACAGAAGACTATCACAAGCGAATTGAGTGGTGTCATGGGAGAGGCCAATATTGACGTGCCCGCGATTGCGCTGTGGGTCGTAAATGCCATGAGGAATAATCACCCCCTCGGCTAAGCTGGGAAAATCATGGTCAAACGCCTTAAACGCCTGGGTAGAGCGGATTCTTCCCTTGCGATAGAGCTGACCGAGAAACTCTTTGGCCTTGGTATCGATGGAAAAGTAGGGATTGCCCTCCGCTTGATATTGCTCGATCCAGTAGGCGATATTTTTGAATTGGGTGTCCCGGTCGTCTGTCGCTCCCCTGTTAGCACTTTGCTCATCTGGCGCAATCGTAATTTGTGCTCATCCATCCATTGACGAATCGGCTCAGCGCTCACAGGGGTGCCTAAGTCATTGAGTTCTTGCGACAGCCTATTCGGGGATAGGTCGGTATAGAGGATCGCTGCGTCATCGGGATCTCCTGCTGTGCGTTGCCCTAAAAGCATGTTCAAATGCTGCTCGATGTCACCCCCGGCAACGATCTTTTTTTTCGCCCTGCCCCCGTTCGGCGGACGCGACCTGAGGCCAAGTCTTCGGGCAACCTCGCCAACTCACTCAGTCCTCGTTCTATCGTTCTACGTGAGCAGCCTAACACCGTCGATAAGTACGCTATGCTGCCGTGGCCTAGCTGCTGTGCTTGCAGCGCCGAAAACCGTCGTCGGTCTTTTTCTGAAAGCGTCTCATAAAAATGCCGCATCGTTTCCTCCAAGGCGGGCGTTAATCGGTTACTAAATTCAAATGCCATCGCTGTTCTCCTGGCAATATTAGGGGGACACCTACTGTTTCAGCATTATCTTCTACAATTCCAAAAAATGCGACACTAATTTATGTGCCGTTCCTAAGGCGGCTAATTTTGGTAATCTCCTCAAACCCCACAATTATCTCTCCTTCACAGTAACCATGGATAAAATTACGCCAGCTTTACAGCACCTGAGATAAATACCTAGTAATATTGTTGTAACAATAAATTTAACCTGCAAATTTTATTTTTAATTTTTAATATTTCACCCTATATAAAAGATCTTAATTAACATGGTCGGAAAAGCATCTTTAGAAATAACGGCTCAAAACAATGATGTGCAAATATCCGATTTTGGCGATAATTCTTTCAAAATCACTAACTTAGGTGATCAGAATATTGCTTTAATCACCATAGATGTAACTAATGCTCTATATCCAGACAGTGTTTTCGACCCTTTTGGTCTAGCAGGAGATTCAACCGCCAAAAAATTAACCATCGACAGCAATGGCGGAACTGGTGTTATCTTGCCCAATGCAGCATCTTATATTGGTGCTGGTGGTAAAGCTGGTTACAAAGGCTTGCAGCTCAAATTCAATAATATGGTTGACAGTGGGTTTGAACCAGGAGAAAGCATTGGATTTTCTGTTGATATGGACCCGAACTCTATTGCAGGTTCTGAGAAAGGATTGCTAGACGGCGGTTCTATACCTGGTTGGGATGTTGGTGGAGTCTCTGGAGCAGAGCTAATCGGCTCTAGTTTTACGGTGACATTTACCGATGGTACAACTGCCACGGGACAGCTTCAGGGAAATAATAATCAAGGGGGTTCTCAGGCACTAGCGACGCAAAATTCGCCCAAACTAAAAGTATCTCTCACCGTCAATGGTCTAGGGGAAGGCAGTATAGGTACTTACGGTTCTAATGTTCCCAGCATTATCGTTAATGGTCAAGCAGGGCAGACAGCCAGAATTGTTTTAACCAAAGGTTTTATTCAACCAATCGTTCCTTATGCATCATTTCTCAAAAATCAATTAGATGTCTTAGCCAAGACTAACTTTCCTGCTAACAATGCAGTAGAATTTCAAACGGTTGATGTTCGCTTAACTGGGAAAAATCAGGATATTTCCCAGAATTTTGACTTTACCAACCTACATTCGGCAGGTTGTGTCCGCCAAGAGTTATTTTGAGAGAAACAGTAGAAACTGAACAATGGAAAAAGGGAAGGAAGTCCCAAATATCGAGGTGGAAGATATCAACCATCTAGGGATCATTGCAGGGATTATCGATGAGATCGGCATAGTGGATATCATCAACCGAAAGGTAGGGGAACATCCTCTTGAGGAGGTAAGTGCAGGTCATGTGGTCAAGGCACTAATTCTAAATTGTATGGGGTTTTTGAGTGCGCCCCTGTACCTGTTTAGAGAGTTTTTCATGGGCAAAGCAACGGAGCATCTGCTAGGGGAGGGCATCAAGGCAGAATACCTGAACGCTCGTCGCATTGGTCGTGTACTTGATAAGCTATATCATCATGGAGTGACAACCATTTTTATGACCATCGCCGTAGAAGTGGTCAAGAAGTTTGGGGTGAGTATGACCAGTGTTCATGGAGATAGTTCAAGTTTTTACCTTCACGGTTCGTATGAATCTGGGGAGTCAGAAATCAGTAGAGAGTCAAAAGAGTCTCAAGAACGTCAGGTTTGCCCAGCAGAGAATAATCTAGCCGAGTCGGAGTCAGAGTTTGTTCCCATAGAAATCAGGCGAGGCTATTCTCGCGACCATCGTCCCGACCTCAAGCAGTTTACCCTCAACTTGATCACGAGTACAGATGGTGACATTCCTTTGGGTTTAAGAGTGGGTAATGGGAACGAGGTGGACACCAAAGTATTGGTGCCCTTCATGAAACAGTGGCGCGAGTCGTGGTCAGAATTAGAAGGTCAGATGCCCCAGGTGATGGCAGGGGATGCCGCTTTGTTCACCGAGGAGAATCTAGAAATTCTAGGCTTGTTGCCCTGGATTAGTCGAGTGCCGGCTAGCCTGGGTGAGGCTACTCGGTTGATGCAAAACCAATCAATAGATCAATTTCAACCTTTCTCCAACAATCGCCTCCAGGACTATCGCTACAGTGAGGTGTGCTCCACCTACGGAGGGGTGAATCAACGGTGGATTATGGTGTCAAGTCAGCCTCGCCGTGAGGCTGACCTCAAAAAACTTGACAAAAAGCTCAAGCAAGACCAGAAAAAGCAACAGAAGGCACTTGATGCATTGGCAGCCCAAGAGTTTGCTTGTGAAGCGGATGCTCGCAAGGCGGCAAAAGCTTTTGAGAAAAAACTCAACTTGCACCAGCTCGAAGCCCTCGAAATAGAAACCAAGCCTCATTACAAACAACGGGGGCGTCCGAGCAAAGATCAAGTCCCCAGCCACTCTAGTTTTCACGTTCAAGCCCAACTCCAGCTCAATCAAGAGGTGCTTCAGGCTTATCACACCCAAGCGGGTCGTTTCATTGTAGCTACCAATGTTCTTGATGACCACCACTGGTCGAACGAGAAAGTTGTTGTTGAATACAAAGACCAAACTTGTGAGCGGGGTTTCCGCTTTCTCAAAGACCCTTTATTTTTTGTCTCCCGCTTTTTCCTCAAGTCCCAAAAACGCATCATGGTCTTGATGATGGTCATGACTCTCGCTTTAATGGTTTACTCCCTGGGACAACGACAACTACGACAATCCCTCGCCGAGTCCCAATCGAGCCTCCCCAATCAAAAAGGCCAACCCACTGCTCGTCCCACTTTACGCTGGTTGCTCCAACGTTTCCTTTCTGTCCATCTTGTCTGGGTTGATGGCATTAAAACTCTCATCAAGCTTACCGAAGCGCAAAGGCAGATTTTACAGTTCCTCCCTCCTAACTGTCGAAAATATTATTTGCTCTGTTAGATAACCTGCCGAATGTAGGTTAGATGCTTCTCAGGGCAACGATTGGATTCGAGTCTGGCTGCTGCCCGAGCAGGAAATACGCCAAAGGAAAGACCGATCGCTCCTGAAACACCAACGGCTAAAACTATAGCTATAGGTGAGACAGTAGGTACCAAGGGAGAAACTGCTCCTACCACCATGATTCCAGCAATTCCCACCAAAGTTCCAATTACTCCACCCGCTGCCGAGAGAATTGTCGCCTCAATCAAAAATTGACTCAGAATATCTCCTGATTTGGCACCAACAGCCTTGCGTAAACCAATTTCTTTGGTTCTTTCCGTCACTGCCACCAACATAATATTCATTACGCCAATACCGCCTACCAAAAGTGATATACCTGCGGTCGCAGCGAGTAATACTGTCAAACCAGTAGTAATGTTGCTCGAAATTTTGAGGAGATCTTTTTGAGTACTAACATTAAAGTCATCCTCGTTGGTAATTTGATGACGCAAACGCAGCAGATTTTCGATTTGTAGTTTAGCAGCACGAATACTATTTTCATCTTTTGCCGCAACAGAAATAAAGCCGATCTCCGTACCATAGGGGGAGCTATCGCCCACGATCTGACTGGCTATGGTGGTCAGGGGAAGATATACAGCGCGGTCTTGATTATTGCCCAAAAAGGCACCCTTGGCTTCTAGAACTCCAATCACCTTGAGATTGACATTTTTAACCCTAATCTTCTTGCCTATAGGATTTTGTCGTGGAAAAAATTTTTCCGCAATTTCTGAACCTAGAACAGCAACTTTTTTATGTCCCTCAACCTCAACATCGTCAAAAAACCTGCCTTGCTCTACGGCAAAGCTTCTAACGGTTAGATATTCTGGAGTTGTCCCAATTATCTGTTCATTAGCGTTGCTGTTGCCATAGGTAATAAGTTGATTAGTCGTAATTTGCGCAGCCACTTCCTTTACGCTGGGAACTTGTTTGGCGATCGCGATCGCATCTTCCCAGACCAAGGTTTGGGGACGACCAAAAGTAGTCCGTCGTTCTGCCTGGGAACCTGGGACTACAAAAATTACGTTAGGACCGAGGGATTCAAATTGTGACGACGCCAAATTTTTTGCTCCTTCTCCCACTCCCACCATGGCAATTACCGAAGCATTGCCAATAATAATTCCCAACATAGTAAGACTACTACGCATCTTGTTAGCAACCAAAGTAGAAGTCGCCATTTTAAAACTTTCTATGATATTCATTATGATTTACTTGTAAGTTAGGATTTGTTAGTTTTTTGCTGTAGGGTGGGCAACACCAAAAACTTTGATGTATTGAAAATAAGCTTCTATTGCCCACCAAAATAAATTTAGTAATTAGCAATGATTGGTATTTGGATTTTAGGCGATCGCCTAACGCAGCAACAGTTAAGCTTACAAAACAATCAGGACCGCAAGGAACATACGCCAGTTATCCTGATCGAGTCTACTAACTATGTTAGACAACGACCCTATCATCGGCAAAAGTTGGTCTTGGTTTGGTCGGCAATGCGGCATTTTGCCCAAGAGTTGAAAACAGATAATTGGCAGGTAACTTATGAAATTGCCGCCGATTTTGCCACACCTCTAAAAGACTGGATCGAGCAGCATGGTATTACTGAACTACAGATTACGACTCCTTGCGATCGCCCTTTTTTAAAGTTAATTCAAAATTTAAATTTAAACTGCCAAATCAAGTTTCTCGCGGACAATCATTTTTTGTGGAGTGGTGAGGAATTTATTACCTGGACAAAATCTCGTAACAGGCTGTTGATGGAAGATTTTTATCGGGCAGGAAGAAAGCGCTTTAATATCCTGATGGATGGTAAACAGCCCATTGGTGGTAAATGGAACTATGACCAACAAAACCGTAAACCCCCCAAGAAAAATTTACAAACTCCCAAACCTTTGACTTTTGAACCTGATGAGATTACTCAGTCAGTAATTGACTGGATCGAGCAAGAAGAATTTTCCGCTTACGGTCAGCTTAAGCCATTCAATTGGGGCGTTACCAGACCACAAGCATTAGAGGTTTTGGCATACTTTGTGGAAAATTGTCTGCCAAACTTTGGCATGTATCAGGATGCCATGATTACAGAAGAATATACCATGTGGCATGGTTTGATATCTCCCTATCTCAATCTTGGTTTACTTGAACCGATAGAGGTAATTGAGGCAATTGAAACGGCATACTATCAACAAGAGTTACCCCTCAATAGTGTTGAGGGTTTTATTCGCCAGGTCATGGGTTGGCGAGAGTATATGCATGGTATTTATTACCAGCAACCAGAAGATTACAGTCAGAGTAACTGGTTTGAACACGATCGCCCTTTGCCAAGCTTTTATTGGTCTGCCAGTAAAGCAGAAATGAATTGCCTACGACAAACATTAACCCAGGTGGAAGAGACGGGCTATGGGCATCACATCCAGCGCCTAATGATCTTAAACAACTTTGCTCTAATTGCTGGAATCTCCCCCCAGGAAATCGAAAACTGGTTTCACAGCGCTTTTATCGATGCTTATGACTGGGTAATGCAAACCAATGTCTTGGGCATGGGACAGTTCGCCGATGGCGGTCTATTAGCTTCTAAACCCTATGCTGCTTCGGCTAACTATATCAATAAGATGAGCGACTACTGTGGCGGATGCAAATATAACAAAAGCGATCGCACGGGAGATAACGCCTGTCCCTTCAACTTTTTTTACTGGGACTTTATCCATCGTCACCGCGATCGCTAAAATCTCTCTCGGCAGAATGAATCTAGTTTTAAGTCACCTCAAACGAATTTCTGCTGAAGAACTAGAACAAATTACTACTTTAGCTAGTGAATGGTGGGAACAAGAATTAAGCAGCAAACATTAACTAACTCTTGACTGATTAACAGTACCTTTGAACTTTTATCAAAATGTCAATCAAAAATTATTAAATCTTATTTTATACCGTGGCTTTACCCCACACAATCCCCACTGTTTCCCCAAGGTTTTTTGAGTTTTCCACATTTTACCCAGGTTTTTCCCCAGGCACTTACGGAGGAATCAAGTCTTGAGTATCTCGTGGTGGATTTTGCGTATTTACCGATCGTTAACCATTTTATAATCTGATTTTGTGAAGTAAAGTAACAAAAAACAGGCTCAAACCACTATTTATACGTGCAGCAATCAAAAGCTTCAGGTTCTTCTTAATATTTCGTAGCATTGACAAACTCCCCCCTTTTTAGACGACAATAAACAAGCAAACACTATCTGAAGTCTGAAAACATCGTTTTGTCGCGAAGCAAAATCTAAGAATCTAGTCCGTTAATCAACTCTTAACTTTAAGCCAATTTTGATTTCTTTTCTGGTGGGACTTAGTAGCTTCGCCAAAAATCAGGATGATAGCTTCAAGATGGACGACTCATCTCCATCCTTGGTTTAAAAGTCAGATTCGATTAACAAGTACCTCTTAAATAAAAGATTTTCGCAGGGGACGAACGATGTGGTAGTTTTGCATCTTTGAAAGAAGCTATTGTGTCTAATCACGAAAACCCTATTTTAGGAACATTTAATCAACCATGAATTCAACTGTAAGCATCCTGGCAGACATTCCCGAAGAACTTCATTTTTCTTTGAAAAACTATTTAGAATCTCATCCTCATTGGGATCACGATCGCGTTTTTGCGGCTGCTCTATCCCTATTTTTATTACAGAATAATAGCCAACAAGCT